>JAQCBC010000025.1 GCA_027621615.1 bacterium | reverse complement strand
TTAATTTGAGGTCGGTATATGTGGTAAACTAAATAACTAATGCTAAGACGCTTGTATCCGTCGATCAAAAAATGCTTCATTGGGGTGTGCGTGGGGAGTATTGGCATGGTTGTTTTGGGTGCTGGATTGATCAATGTTCCAGTGGTTCAAGGTCGTTTGACTCAAGGAATTGAGATATGGCTGAGTCATCGCATGGCGCATTCGGTCGTGGTGGATCGGGTGCGGACAAACGGTTTGACCTATTTGCATGTAGACGGCATTGTGGTGCCAGACTTGGCAGTTTCTATTGCGTCGGTGCGTATTCGATATAACCTGGCTCGGTTGTTGGTGCAGCCGCATCGTCCATTAAGCGCATTGACTCATGTGGTTGTGGACCAAGTGGCAGTGGATGTGACCCGTACTGGAGACGGGGTTGAATTTTCGGATTGGATTCGGGTGGCACTGTCTCCGTCGAGTGGCCAGTCACGGTTTGGGCGTGACTTTCGCGGGATCGTCACCATTACCGGGTTATCGGGTGTTATTACGGATCATCAAGGGTGGTTAAAAAAACCGCTGCCAGCAGCCGTGTCCCGACGATACAATCAAGGGCGTGTGTATGTGGATTTTCGACAACGTCCGGTACAGGTTAATGCCAGCGCAATCGTGCTTCCGGAGACAGAATCGGAGTCCGAATCGGTGGTCAAACTCAATGGGGAGTGGATGGCCCGTCACGATTATGCGCTAACCGCATCGATTCAAGGGTTATCGGTGGCAACGTGGGGGGGGTATTTTTTTCATCAACCGGGGTATGAATTTTTGTCTGGGCGGGCCTCTGTGACGGGCAAACTATTCCCCCATTCGGATCACCACAATGTGCCGGAATTTTCATTTGATATTTATGCGGAGCAGGCTGTTGTTCAATTGCCATTTTTTGAGCCAGGGATTCATGCAATAACCACACATTTTCGTGTAACACGCGACGGGATGCAGTTTTTTCCAACAACGGGCGTGTTTGTGAATCAGGCGGTTCAAGCCCAGGGCTATATTGGGTTTCAAACCAAGACGATTGATTTAACGGTTACTGCGGACAGGGCGCCATTGAGCACCCTCGAATCCGTATTTCCAGCGGTGCGGCTGCCGGTATCGGGTATGGGGCAATCGGCGGTGGTGCGGGTGCACGGTGGGCTATATGAGCCGGTTGTATCCGGTCAGGTTCATGTGCCGGCGGTTCAGCCATTGCCCACGGCCATGATTCGGGATGCTGTGGTGGGGTATCGGTATCATCAAAAAGCGTTAACGGTGCGTGCCTTGGGGGGAACTGTTTACGGGGGGGATGTGTCGGGCGAAGCGGTGTTAACATTTTCTCCAGATGCACCGACTCAGCTGAATGGGGCGTTTACAGTCACAGGGTCACCGCTATGGGGGGATGGGCAGGTTGAGTTATCGGGTCCGTTGAGTCGGTATACAGTGACAGCGATGGTATCGCCGGAGCTGTTGCGGTGGCAGGGGCAATCGGTGGATGCGATTCATGCGGTTGCGGTGGTACCTGCGGAGTCTCTGATTGAGATTCCCACGGCGTCAGTGGTGGTGAATCAGTCGGGAGTGGTGCATGGGCAGGGGCAGGTGTCGCGTCAGGGGGAGGTGGCTCTGTCTTTCTGGGGGGCGGGTATTCCCGTTTGGGGGGGTGATGTATCGGTTCAGTCGTCGGTGGACTTTGCTATTTCAGACGTGGCGGCTAATCCATGGGCGGTCCGCGTTCAGGCGTCAGTATCGGGTGAGGCGTTGGATTTCCCCGATATTGGTGTGGGGGATATTCAGGCTACGGTGATGCACGATGCGCATCGTAGCGTGGTTAAAGATGGGCGATTGAAAATTTTAGGGGGGGACATTGTGCTATCAGGTGTTCGGCATGACCATCGAATTACGGCGGATGCTCGCATGCGTGTCACGGCCATTCCGCCGATATTGGCGGGATTAAAGTGGGCACCGGTTGTGGCCAAAAACGGGGCGCTATCGGGTGTGGCTCAGGTGGTTTATGCGGACGGAAATTGGCAGGCATCGGGGTTTCAGGAAGCAACGGCGATTCGGGTGAATGGGGTCGCACTAGATTCTGTGGAAACGCATTGGCAGTACAGTCCGGATGGGTGGGGTTTGCGTCAATTGACAGTGGCAATGCCGGGGACTCAGTTTGTGGCGGATGTTCGGCATACGGCTTCGCAGCAGATGGTTCGCGTCAAGGCCGGGAGCTATGTTCAATTGGAACGGATTCGACCATGGCTGAATCAGTACGGTGATTTTTTGGGGGATTGTCGGTTTGGAGATTCTCAGTGGGTGCTTGGCCACGATGCGGGGGTGGCCATCCAAGCCGATTGCGAGTCGGTGATGGTGAACAGTTTGGTCCTTCCAGCGGTATCGGTTGCGGTGCAACAGAAACCCGAGGGCCTGTATGTTGATATGTTGCGGGTTCGGGATACCGAGGGTGAGTTTTCCTTGTCGGGTCAGGTGCATCCAAAGACGCAGGCGGTCAATGGCACGGTTGAATTAAAACGAATGGCGTGGCAACGGTTGCGCAGCATCACACAGCAGGCGCAAACAGAATTTTTAGCTCTTCGGCACTGGGTGTCGCTGGATTCATTCAATACTAAGCGTATGGCTATGCCGGTTGTGGGATATTCGGGGTCGCGTTTGTGGGGCGGGGAGTCGGCGGTGTCTGTATTTTCATCGGTAGTTTCATTGGTGGAGGCCCAGTCCGATGCGGGGCAACAGCCGGGAGTTTGGGATCGTGCATCGGCCACAGTATCGGGTGAATTGGCGGTGGCCTATACGGGGGCTCAACCATGGCCGGTGGTGACGGGGTCGCTGGATGTTCGATCGGTTGCTGTGGGGGCGGTACAGGCGAATCGGGTACGGATTGACTTGGCCCGTGATGCAGATGATGTGGTTGTCACGGCGACAGCCGATGCTATTCAGCTGGGTCGTGCGCGGCTAAGGGCTTGGCATCAAACCGCTCGCTTGACAAACTCTGGGAGTGTACAGTTTGAGTCGGGGTATAGTGTGGATGCGACTGGTGGTCAGCATCCGCCCGTACTGGTGGGCCAATGGCCACTCATGGCGATGCTAATGGGACAGGATGCTCCGGTTTCGGTCCGCATTCACGTGCCGGGTGCCGTGTTGGGTGCCGTATCCGTGGGGGTTCCGGTGGTGCAATCCCTGCATTCGGATGGGGCTATTCAGCTTGAATTGGGTGGGATGTTATCGCGGTTAAATACTGTGGCAGGCTCGGTGCATTTTCGCAATACAAAGGGCCACGTGTTGGTGGGCGAGAAGCGCATCTCCATTGGCATTGAGGATGCCGTAGTCCCGATCAAAAATAATCGCATGATGCTGTCTAATTTGGGGATTTATTGGACGCAATCGGATACCCAAAATCGCTTGGCGGTATCGGGGCCGATTGATGTGGTGTTACCCGGGGATTCCGCATCGGTTCGGATAGCGGTGTCGATAGCGCCTACACAGCTTAATCTCTGGGTTCCCAATCGATTTTTGGGGCAGGTGGCGCTTCAGTCGGGCCGTATTGTTGGCCAATATCCTGGCCGTGTCACGGTGCACGGAGATATGACGATTTCCCACGCAACGATTACGCCTCAAAAGGCGCAATCAGCCGGTCGGTTATCGGAGATCCTAGCCTTGAATATGGGGGTAACGATTGGGCCGGACGTATCAATTTCTGGCTATATCATTTCGCCAACTGTGTTAACGGTATTGTCGCATTATGTTGATTTAACCTTGGCAGCGGGTCATCCGCCTATTTCTATTCAGGGACCGATCAATCGGTTGTCGATGACCAATTATATTCAAGTATCGGATGGGTATGTTCAGGTGGCCAATCGGTCGTTTCGGTTGATGCAGCCCAAAGAGCAGGATCAGTTTTTTTCACAGAAAAATCAGAAAATGGGGACAAATCGAATCGTTTTTTCAGGAAATTCTGCGCCGTATTTATCGTTTCGAGCATTGTCATTAAGCGATGTGCGCCAACAAGTGGTGTCGAAAAATGTGGTGCGGGATGATACGCAATCGGCGATGGTTGCTGTGATTGAGGGGGGGCTTCAAAGCCCACATGCCGTATGGTTTGAGCAGTATCGTGTGGGGTACCCGTTTTTGCCGTCCTCGTTGCCAGAGTTTCGGCATAAGTATGTGTTGCAAACAACGGTGTATGATGCGCTGTCAGAAACGAATGCGTCTGATTCCAACATTTTTGATGTGTTGTTATCCGATGGAGCATCAACGGATGAGTCGGGGATTGATCAATCGGACAAGTTTCGGGTTGAACAGATGGGCCAGCATCGGCTCAATGCGTTTTTTAACACGCAGGTTTTCCGGCCGGTTGAGCGTTTGATTCAGCAGCGAACCGGTTTGTATCAAGTGCAGATTGACTACAACCCAGGACAGGCGATCATTCAATCGGATGAATCGGTATTTGTTCAGTCGGGTGTGGGCATGAATTTTATTGAACGCTTAACGGATCGGTTGTATGCCCGTGTTCGGACAGACTTCGGCGTGTATGATGACAATCGGCCCTTATCGGAGTATGAATTGAGCTATTATCTTCGCCGAAACTTATCGGTCAACTATGGGCAAACGCGGCGGTTAAATATTGTGGATGACGGGTTTGTCCCGCGATTATTTATTAAGTACAATCATGTATTTTAATCGATTCATTGGTATTGTATTGGGGGTGATTTTGGGGTGTTCGGTTATGGCCAGCAATCGGGTGGTGTCCATTCAGTATGAATCCATCCAGGGCACGCCCGTATCAACCCCAATAGCCGTTGAAACGCAACTGGGGAAACCGGTGGATACAGATGCCCTCAATCGGGATATCCAGCGCTTGTATGCAGGGGGGCGCTTTCGCACGGTAACGGCACGGGTGGAGCCCCAGACTCAGGGGCAACAGGTGGTGTTTGTGTTGGATCCGTATCCAATTGTGACGGATATACAGGTGACTGGGGTGTCTGTGTTTTCGCCGGATGCGTTCACATTGGGTTTGGAGACCCAGGTCAATCGACCGGTTCGTTTGGCTGCTATTCGGTCGGATCAGGCACACATTGTTACGCGATACCGAGAGTTGGGGTATCGTTTTGCACGATTGGAATCGATTGATTTGGTGACCCAGTCGGTGCATATTCGGGTGAATGAAGGCCGGGTAGCAACGTTGAATATTCATGGATTGACCCAAATTCCCGCATCGATTATTTTGCGGGATATTCGTCAACAGCCGGGGGTAGCGTACAATCAGCGCTTATGGGATCGCGATCAGCAGCGCATGGCCAATTTTGGGTATGTGACGGGTTTATACAGCTATGTAACACCCATCCAAGACAACCGTGTGGTTATTGATATGTTTGTGAACGACACGGATATTAATATGTTTAGCATTGGCCTGGAGCAAACAAATGCGTCGTTTGCCACCATGGCAGAGTTTAAAAAGTACCATACGTTGGTGGACAGTGATTCGGTGTCTGTTCGGTCCCAAATTAGTTGGGAGGATTCGTTTGCGGGAAGTTATTATCAGTTGCAGTACCACCAACCCTGGATACTGAATCGATACCCCGTGTTTATAACATGGGATTTAATGACTAAGGCGCAACGCCAGGGGATTCAAAATGATTTAATTGCCTCGCGTGTGAACGGATGGCGATTGACGGTGGGGCATCTATTTGATCCGTATTTGGTATCCGTTCAGTACAAAAAAGATGCGGTTTCGCCGATGCGCGCGGGTGATTTTTCAGGGTATCATTTGGAAGCGATGCGCTGGCGGTTTGCGATTCAGGGGTTGGATAGTCTAAGGAACCCCACCCGGGGGGTGTATGCACAAGTGGATTATGAGCGTAGTGGGCATATTTTGGGGATGCCGGTTCCCGGTGTGGATTACAGTAAATTTACGGTTAATCAGGCGGCTTTTTACCCGCTGCATCCCAAGCATATTGTGGGGATGCGAAATTATTACGGATATTTGGAAAGTTTAGATGCCAATACTCAGATTCAGCAGTATGTTTTGGGTGGCGCCAATACGTTGCGTGGGTATGCGTATGCGGAGTTTATTGGGGATCGTGTGATTCTATCGTCGCTTGAGTATCGGTATCATTGGTCGTCGAAATGGCAGTGGGTGGTGTTTGTCGACGCGGGTGATGCGTATCAAAAAGCAGAGAAAATTCGAGCGCTTTTTGGTTACGGAACGGGTATGCGATACGTGAGTCGGATTGGGCTATTCCGATTGGACGTGGGTCGGGGCAATGATTATTGGCATGCGTATTTTACCGTTGGGCAAGCGTTTTAGTGGGGAGGTGCTGTGTGGCTGCCAACACGTGTTGAGCCGCTGTTTCCAGGGGTAAATTGGTATGTTGTGAGGTCTTGGTTGGGCTTAAAATTAAAAATGACCGGTGCGTTTGGCCAATTGTGGTAGCGTCATTGGCTACCATATAATCGCAGGACTTTTTAATACGTTTTTGGGATGCTGTGGCTTCTAAGTTATCGGTTTCCAAGCAAAACCCTACCCGAATTGTGTGCTCTGGCGTTGATAAATTGGCTAAAATATCCGGTGTGGGGGTGAGTGGTAGTGCGTCTGTGTTGGCTCTGGATCGTTTGGATGGACTCATGGGCACAGAAAAGTCGGATACGGCTGCCATCATGTACAAATGCGTCGCGGATGCAACGGTATCGGTTAATGCGGCTTGCAGTGACTGGACAGTGTCCCCATGAATCACGCAAACCTGTGGGTTTTGAATCCGAACGGGTTGGCTGGTGATTAGGGTTACGCGTGCCCCCGATAGGCTCGCCACATGCGCCATCATTTCGCCCCATCGGCCGGATGATCGGTTGGAAATGACCCGAATCGCATCAATCGGGACCTGGGTGCCCCCAGCGGTAATAACAATGTGGTCCTCGGGTCGCTGTGCGAGGGGGCCCTGTGCCAATTGTTGAGCGGCTAATGCAATGAGCTCCGATTCAACAAGCCGGCCTTCGCCATGATCCATACCCGACAAATCACCGGTATCGGGTCCAAGAACCAGCCAGCCATCCGCGCGCAGTTGGGCTAAATTGCGTTGGGTAGCCGGGTGCCGAAACATACTGTCATGCATGGCGGGTGCAATAAGTTTGGGGCCTGTAAATGACAGAGCTAATGTGCTTAATGGGTCATCCGCAATGCCGTTGGCATACTTGGCGATACTGTTGGCCGTTGCGGGTGCAATGACCAGACAATCTCCAGATAGGTCAATATGATTGGCATAATCGCCATTGGGAATCACGGGTGTTCGGTGTGCCAACGCTTCCACAGACCAAGGGGTAATAAAACGCAGACAGGCCTGCGTTAAAATGGGGGTAACAGAATGCCCAGCTTTAACAAGCAGCCGAATGGTATTCAGTGACTTGTAAGCAGCGATGCTGCCGGTTATACCAAATAGAATCGTCAATTATGCGGGAGTCTCTGTCTCAACGTCCGCTTCAACGCTGGCTTCGGTGTCAGTGCTGGGTTTGGTATTGGGGATTTCAACAACGACGGGCTCAGGCTGATTGTTTTTAATGACGAGTTTTTCTGCATAAAACTCTTCTAAAGCAACCAAAACGGATTGATTGCGGGCTTGATCATCTGTAAATCCATCCACTAGTGGTGCCGAACCCGATTTTAGTTCACGAGCGCGTAGAGCAACGGCTTTTGTCAACAAAAAGTGGTTGGGGTACTCCCGAGACAAATGGGTTAATATTAAATCTTTTCGTTCAGCGTCTGACAAATTCATATAAGCTCCTTTTCTAAGATCTGCGTTAGCTGATGCTGTGCTTCAGCAAGATCTACATTTATTATAGTATACGCATAATCGCCTTGACTTTCAAGTTCGACTTTGGCTACGGCCAGTCGGCTTTCAATATCTTGGGGGGTTTCAGTTTGGCGTTTGGTGAGCCGTTCGGCTAAGGCTTCCAGGCTGGGGGGGGCAATAAAAATGGAAAGGGGGTCGCAGTGTTGCCGAACTTTTTTGAACCCCTGGGTATCGATTTCAATCAGGCTATGATGACCCGTTTGAATGGTGGTGTGTACGGTGTTTTTAAGTGTTCCGTAGCGATGCTTGTGCACATGGCACCACTCCAAAAAAGCATCATCTTGAATCAGCTGGTTAAATTCGGCATCGGTTTTAAAAAAGTAATGAGTGCCATCGGATTCGCCACTGCGTTTGGGACGTGTGGTGGCAGACAATGCCAAATGAATGGTGGGAAACTTTGCTAAAACAGGCGTAATAACCGATCCTTTTCCAGCACCGGAAGGCCCAGATAGCACAATGATTCTCCCCATGGGTTTTTGATTGGTCACGAAAGTTTTTGTTTGTCGGACTCGGTTGTGTCAGATTCAGTCGGTTTTTTGAGCCCTTTTTCAAATTCAGATTTGGCTTGTCCCAATGAGCGAGCAAATTTGGGAACGGCCGCTGACCCAAACAAGACCAAAACAACAACAACAATGACCATTAATTCAGTTGATCCAAACATATTAATTTAGTATAGCATAGTTTGGGATAAAATTTGCGTTGAAAAACAGTGGATGATTCGCTATACTGAAAACAATGCGTTATTGGCAATCTTGGTTAATTAAAAGCACGCTTGCTATTGTGGTGCTTGCCGGGCTT
>JAQCBC010000024.1 GCA_027621615.1 bacterium | reverse complement strand
TACCGTTGACAAATTATTGCGAAAACTATCGGCCATCGTCTGCATTATAAAGGTATTGGTACTACCAATGGTTTTAAATGCGTCATGGGCCTGAATAGGCATGATTAATGAATAACTCAAACACCCAGGGCCTTGCAATACTGTTCCCCCACCACTACTACGACGCAAGATTTGAACAGCGTCTGCGTTGCAACGCGATGCATAAACGTCATCCTTAATGGACCCCGAACGACCCAACACAACACAATAGGTATCCGATTCCCAAAAACGTAGGATTCCCTCTTGATTTGGATCCTGATCCAATGCTGTTAAATACGCATTATCCTGATCCAAATGATTCTGAGTGGCGGAAACCCCGTCCAACATAATACGAATACTCATTAGCAAAAATGAATGGGGTCGGATTCTAAGCTGTATTTGCCTTTGTCTTTAATTTCAATCGGGTAATTCGCATCAAAACAGGCGGTGCAAAACGCCCGGCTGTCAATGCCTTCAATGGCGGACAACATTCCCTCTCGGGATAAAAACCCCAAGCTATCCGCGCCAATGTAGTCGCAAATTTCATCCACTGTTTTATGATTGGCGATTAATTGGGATTCTTCTGGAGTATCAATACCAAAATGACAGGGAGCAATTACGGGTGGCGATGATATCAGAACATGAATTTCTTTGACACCCGCACGTCGCAAGGCAACAATCCGACGTTTTGCTGTTGTGCCTCGAACCAAGGAATCATCCACCACGACAATTGATTTTCCTCTAAGAATAGCCGATACGGGATTCAGTTTAATTCGAACTGAGAAATTGCGAACACTTTGCGTAGGTTGAATAAACGTACGCCCCACGTAATGATTGCGCGTAATTCCAAACTCAAACGGAATGCCTGAGGCTTCTGAATAACCCAAGGCTGCGCTATTTCCAGAATCGGGAATAGCAATAACAAGATCCGCTTTTCTGGGAAATTCGTTAGCTAAAACACGGCCAAACGCTTTGCGTACCTTGTGTACACTTTGGTTATAGACAATGCTGTCGGGTCGGGCAAAATACACGTGTTCAAACACACATTGTTTGGGCATTGCGATGGAACTATACTGAATCGATTGAAGCCCAGATTCAGTAATAATGACACATTCACCGGGTCGTATCTCGCGTTCGTAGCTGGCCCCAATTAAATCCAAGGCACACGTTTCAGACGCCAAGACAAAGGCCTCATCTTTTTTACCCAAAACCAAAGGGCGAAACCCATGCGGATCCCGAACACCAAACAAACAATGTTCATCCATACCAACCAATGAAAAAGCCCCTTCAATTTTTTGCAACGCTTGTATTAATCGATCTGAAAAGTCCATGGTTTTTAATTGGGCCATAATATGCAGGAGCACTTCGGTATCTACAGTGGATTGAAACAGAGCCCCATCGTCTTTCAGAATTTTATGCAAATGGACGGCATTGGTTAAATTACCATTGTGAGCAATCGCTAGTTTACCATGGGCAGTCTTAGCATATAGTGGCTGAATATTATGGGCATGCGATGACCCTGTTGTTGAATACCGAACATGCCCAATTGCAGCGTTTCCTTTTAGAGATTCAAGTCGATTGGAATCAAAAACCTCTCCCACCAATCCCATATCTTTAACCACATAGAACTCACCATTATCGGATGAAATAATTCCAGCACTTTCTTGGCCCCGATGTTGCAAAGCATACAGGCCCAGATAACACAATTCAGAGGCTTCTAAATGGCCAAATACACCAAATACGCCGCATTCGTCTTTCATTGTTTACTTAATACTCCTTGAATAAACGATGAAAACAATGGATGGGGCCGATTGGGTCGTGATTTAAACTCTGGATGAAATTGACAGGCCAAATACCATGGATGATCTGGAATTTCAATAATTTCAACCAAATTACGGTCTCTGTTTTCCCCGACAATGCGCAGACCTGCCGACTCAAAAGCCTCGCGATATGTGTTGTTAAATTCATACCGGTGACGATGCCGTTCCGATACAACCGATGTTTGATAGGCCTGATAGGCTAAGCTATCGGTGACTAGATGACAGTCATAGGCCCCCAATCGCATGCTGCCCCCTTTGTCTGTTTGATTGTGTTGATCTTCCATGAGGTCAATGACCAATTTGTCTTCAGAACTAAATTCACGGCTGTTGGCATTGGGCCATTGCAACACATTTTGAGCAAATTCAATAACGGCAACATGCATACCCAAGCACAACCCAAAATAGGGTATTTTTTGCTCGCGTGCATAGTGCGCCGCTCGTATTTTACCCCCCAATCCCCGATCGCCAAATCCACCGGGAACTAAAATGCCATCCACGTTGCTAAACTGTTTGTCCAAGCTATCTGTGTTTTCCAGATCATCGGCATGCACCCATTGAATTTTGACACTGCAATTGTATGCCATGCTGGCATGTTTTAGGGCTTCCACAACACTAATATAGGCATCACTTAGGGCCGTGTACTTACCCACAAGGGCAATGGTAAGCGTTTGATTGGGTGTGGTCTTAGAAAGCTCAACAAATTGTGCCCAATCACTTAAATCAATGGGAACCGATTCCCAACCAAACTTTTTAGCAACCACGCCATCTAAATTTTCTTTCGCTAAAACAAACGGCACTTCGTATAAACTGGGGACATCATGTGCGGATATGACTGCGGTTTCATCCACATCACAAAATAAGGCAATTTTCTTTTTAACGCTTTCATCTAAAGGTAGTTCTGCTCGGCACACAATTGCATCTGGGTAAATGCCAATGCCTCGTAATTCCTTAACGCTGTGTTGTGTTGGCTTCGTTTTTAGTTCCCCGGCCGCTTGTATATAGGGAACAAGTGTCATATGAATGTGAAAACATTGGGATCGATTGTTGTACTGAAATTGACGAATGGCTTCTAAAAATGCCATGCTTTCCATGTCCCCAATGGTTCCCCCAACTTCAGTTAACACAACATCGTAATGGGTTTCATCCAAAACACTGACCAAACGCCGTTGAATCTCATTGGTAACATGGGGAATAATTTGTACGGTATTGCCCAAAAAATCACCCCGACGTTCTTTTGATAATACATCCCAATACACCATACCCGATGTTACCGAACTCAGTTGGGATAGATTTTGATCCATAAATCGTTCGTAATGCCCTAAATCTAAATCGGTCTCTCCCCCATCTTCAGTAACAAACACCTCACCATGTTGATACGGGCTCATGGTACCTGGATCGACATTAAGATAAGGATCAAATTTTTGGATAGCTACCGATAGCCCACGTCGCTTGAGCAAAAGCCCCAAAGAAGCAATCGTAATGCCTTTGCCTATAGATGAAACGACTCCCCCTGTAATGAAGATAAATACAGTATTACTCACTCAAGGGCTGGTTTGTCATGGCTTGTTTATACCATTGATTCATTTTGGCTATATTGGATACTTTAATGCCTTTGGGGCAAGCGGCTTCACACAAATATTCGTTCGAGCAATTCCCAAAGCCATTGGTTTTCATTTCATCTACCATATTAATCACTCGAGACGCTGCTTCAGTAGATCCTTGGGGCAAGCTGCCTAAATGTACCACTTTGGCACTGGTAAACAGCATAGCCGATGCATTGGGGCAGGCGGCCACACAGGCACTACAACCAATGCAAGAGGCTGCATCCATGGCGCGATCAGCTAAATCTTTTTTAACTAGAATTTGATTGGCTTCAGGGGCGCTCCCTGTTTTTACGGATATATAGCCGCCGGATTCGATAATGCGATCCAGCGCAGATCGGTCTACAACCAAGTCTTTAACAACGGGCAATGCTTTGGCTCGAAATGGTTCGATCACAATGACATCCCCGGATTTGAAATGCCGCATGTGCAATTGACACAAGGTAGTTTTGTCTTCACCACCATGGGCTTTTCCGTTGACCATCGCCCCACAACTTCCACAAATACCTTCCCGACAATCGTGTTCAAAAGCGACGGGTTCGTCACCAGATAATGTCAATTTTTCATTTAAAACGTCTAACATTTCAAGAAACGATGCGTTTACATCAACATTTTCCAAATCATATGTTACAAATTCACCGCTTGAATTTGTATTCTTTTGACGCCATATTCGTAATGTTAAATCCAATCTTTTACCCATGACTATTTATAACTCCTTGTTGACAATGGTGCATTTGGAAACTCGAGCGGTTCTTTATGCAAGACTTCTTCACCTGTTTCTGGATCCAATTCCCATGCAGCAACGTAACGAAAATTAGCATCATCCCGAACGGCTTCCCCATCCCCGCTTTGGTATTCTTCCCGAAAGTGTCCCCCACATGATTCATTTCGATGCAAGGCATCTTGTATTTTTAATTTTGAAAATTCAAAGAAGTCCGCCACACGGCCCGCTTTTTCAAGGCTTTGATTTAATGCCTCCCCAGATCCGGGAACATTCACACGGGTCCAAAACTCTTTTTCTAGATTTTTTACCGCGTCCAAAGCTTCTTCTAGACCCGATTGACTGCGCGACATGCCGCATTTATCCCACATAATTAATCCCAGCTCTCGGTGAAAATCGTCCACAGTTTTGTCCCCTTTAATGGACAAAAGTTTTTCAATTCGAGATTCACAATTTTGAATGGCTGTAACAAACTCGGGATGCGCTGTATCTACAGTTTCTAGATCGGTGGTTGCCAAATAATCTGGAACGGTATACGGGGCAACAAAATACCCATCGGATAACCCTTGCATTAAAGCACTGGCTCCCAGTCGATTGGCGCCATGATCAGAAAAGTTTGCTTCACCCAAAACATGCAACCCTGGAATTGTGCTCATGAGGTTATAATCCACCCAGAGTCCTCCCATCGTGTAGTGAACAGCGGGATAAATCATCATGGGTTGCGTATACGGATCATCGCCCGTGATACGCTCATAAATTTCAAACAGGTTTCCATAGCGTTGCTCAATAGCGGATCTTCCGTCGCGTTTAATTGCATCGGCAAAATCCAAATATACGGCTAAGCCCGTGGCCCCAACACCCAAACCCTCGTCGCAGACATATTTTGCATTTCGTGAGGCTAAGTCTCGGGGAACCAAGTTCCCAAAGCTGGGGTAGCGTTCCTCCAAGTAATAATAGCGTTCTGCATCCGGAATATCATTGGGATGTCGAGTGTCGTTTTTGTCTTTAGGCACCCAAACACGCCCATCATTTCGAAGACTTTCACTCATCAGCGTTAATTTGGACTGGTAGTCCCCTTTAACAGGTATACACGTGGGATGGATTTGTGTAAAACACGGATTGGCAAAAAACGCTCCTTTCTTGTGCGCTCGCCATGTTGCTGTAACATTACAGCCTTTTGCATTGGTGGATAAAAAGAACACATTGCTGTATCCGCCGGTTGCTAAAATAACCGTTTCAGCAGCATGCGCTTCTATTTTTCCAGTTTCTAAATGCCGGGTAATAATCCCTCTGGCTTTTCCATCAACTAAAACTAGATCTAACATTTCTGTTTTAGTGTGCAAACGAATGCGCTTGCGATGAACTTCTTTCATCATTGCTGAGTAAGCCCCCAACAACAACTGTTGCCCAGTTTGGCCTTTAGCATAAAATGTTCGCGATACTTGCGCACCCCCAAAGGATCGATTGGCTAAGTGCCCCCCATATTCGCGGGCAAAGGGAACGCCCTGGGCAACACATTGATCAATAATATTGACACTGTTTTGGGCGAGTCGGTAGACATTGGATTCTCTCGCTCGGAAATCCCCGCCTTTAATCGTATCGTGAAACAATCGATAAATACTATCCCCATCGTTGCAGTAATTTTTTGCTGCATTAATACCGCCCTGAGCGGCAATACTATGCGCCCGTCGTGGACTATCTTGGAAGCAGAAAACATCAACGGAATAGCCCATTTCAGCAAACGATGCGGCCGCAGAAGCACCGGCTAAACCGGTACCGACAATAATAATTCGATACTTTCGTCGGTTACTTGGATTAATAAGCTTAAGGTTAAATCGGTGGGAATCCCACTGTTTATCAATATCACCAGTTGGAACTTTAGAATTTAATTTATGAGACATAACAACACCCCACTATATTCATATATGAAAAATAAAACGGAATACTAGCGAAAAGCACAGCGACAAGAACGCCTAACCCACGACTCATGTGTTTAATAATGGGCGTATATTTTGGATGGGAATATCCCAATGTTTGAACCACACTTTGAATGCCATGAGACAAATGAAAACCCAACGAAAAAACACCCAGAACATAAAGACCAACGCGAAATGGATTTGCAAATGCATTGTACACTAAACCATATAAACCTAAGGATTCCCCGCCAACAATGCTTTTAACCCCTGAATGATCTTGCAACACAAAATCATTAATATGAATTGCTAAAAACAGCAATAAAATCATGCCCGTATACGGCATTAACCGAGTTGCGATGCTTCGATTGGAATAATCTACGGATTTGTATTGTTGACCCCGTGCTTTTCGGTTTTGTCGAACCAGTGCAACGGTTAGCCCAATGTGAAGAAAAAAAACAGCGGCCAATCCTGATTCAATCACCCGCAACCCAATACCTGTTGAATGAATTAACTCAGGAAAAAAATTAAAATAATCTGGCCCAAGAAACAGCAACAGGTTGGCCGATAAATGAAACATAACAAATAAGATCAAGGCAAGACCGGTGATGGCAACGAGTTGCTTCTTGCCAATTTGGGATTGTATATACTGTTTTATCATTTGACCTGCACGAGCTCCTGACATTTTAGATATGTTTCTCTAACCGATTCGGCCGATTGGTGTAAGGCTGCTTGCTGTTCATCGGTTAATGAAATGGTTACAATATCAACCAATCCCGAAGCACCCATCCGAACGGGAACCCCACAATAAATATCGGATATTCCGTATTCTCCGTTTAATTTAACACAAGCAGGTAGTAAGCGATTCGTATCCAAGGCAATGGCTTCTACCATGGCCACTGCTGATGCCGAAGGCGCATAGTAGGCACTTCCTGTTTTTAATAATTGAACAATTTCAGCCCCGCCGGTCTGCGTTCGCTTGTTAATCGCTTCAATAGTATCTGCAGGTAAAAGCTCCGTAATTGGAACACCATTAACCGTTGAATATTGTGGCACCGGAACCATAGTATCCCCGTGACCCCCCAAAACCATAGCGCGAACATCTTGGATAGAACACTGCAGTGCTTCTGCAATAAAGCAGGCATAACGGGATGAGTCTAAGACGCCGGCCATACCAACGACGCGATTGGGATCCCCCACTCGATCAGCGGCCAATTGCGTCATCACATCCAAAGGATTCGTGACCATGACAATAATTGTATTCGGAGAATGAGCAATGATTTGATCCACAATACTTAAGACGATTTTTGCATTCGTTGCCAACAAATCATCCCGTGACATACCAGGCTTTCGCGCAATTCCAGCTGTAATTAAAACAATGTCTGAATTAGCCGTATCGGCGTAGTCTGTTGTTCCAACAATCTGTGTACCAAATCCTTCCGTGGCGCCGGATTGCATCATGTCTAAAGCTTTACCTGCGGCTAAGCCTTCAACAACATCAATCAAACAGATTGGGCCCAATTGTTTTTCCAATAACCGCTGTGCTGCTGTGGCGCCAACATGGCCCGCACCCACGACTGTTATTTTTTTCTGGTTCATTGCTTTCTCCTTGCTACAATATTCAAATAATTTGACTTTTAAATCTGCATTTAATTGTAGCACAAAGCGCGACGCAAACAAAATAAAAGCGGGCCAGTCCGGCTCACTTTAGATACTGGATTTAATCATTCCATTATGCGTTATACATATCTTCGGATATGTCTTCAAACATAGTTTCTTGATCGATTCCCTCTAAGTCCAAGTCAATATCAATCGAATCCATGATCTCTTCAAAATCATTGTAATCAAAAAGTGAATCGTAATGATCATCTGGAAAATCGTAATGCCCCATGGTTTCCCCTCCCATATATTTTTTAAACACTATTAATCGGATTGTTGTAAATTTTTGATTTACATAATCACTTATCGTGACTATAGAAACAAAACTTGCATATCCAATTTATTTAAATTGAATAACCTGTTGACTGGGCAATTCAATAGCGCTGAGCGCACCCCCGTATACGGCTCCTGTATCAATATTAATTTTATCCGATTGAATGTCTACATGGTTGACTCGGGAATGGCCGTGAACAACGATTTTGCTTAAACCCGTGGGTTGATCCAAAAACTCGCTTCGGATCCATAATAAATCGCTTTCATGCTGTTGATACATGGGAACATTGGGCTTAATTCCGGCATGGACAAAAATATAGCTGTCCGCTTCATGATACAGTGGCATATTCTTAAAAAACTCAGCGTGTTGAGCCCAAAGATTATCCATAGAGCCATAGCTTAATAGCGTTGCATCACCACCATTTTTTAGCCAAACGTGTAAGCGTCGGTTGCTGACAGCCGCTTGTTCCAGTAAAGCTTCGTGGTTTCCTTTTAGAAAAACACACTGGGTTTGAGTTGATAAATCACATAGAAACGACACAACGGCTTGGCTATTGGGACCACGATCAATGTAATCTCCTAGAAATATTAATCGATCCGATGGTGTTGGATTAAGCAACTGGATTAACCCACAAAGTTTGTTAATCTCACCATGAATATCGCCGATTGCAAATGTTCGCATAATGTTAGTGGAGCGTACGCATATTTGTATACTCTAATTTATTCTATCACATTTAAATCATGGTATAATAAAATTTTATGGTATAACTATGGTATAACTA
>JAQCBC010000023.1 GCA_027621615.1 bacterium | reverse complement strand
ATTCAAAGATGTCTTTTTAGGAACAGGATCCAGAGAGTACACCCGTGCGGTGAATAGTCAGCCGTGTATTCGAGTTTCGGGTAAGCACAATGACTTGGAAACAGTGGGGCATGATGGGTATCATTTAACATCGTTTGAAATGCTGGGAAACTGGTCTTTTGGGGATTACGGAAAAAAAGAAGCCATTGTGTGGGCTTGGGAATGGCTGACTCAGGAATTAAAGCTGCCAAAAGAAAAGCTTTACGCTACCGTGTATGAAACCGATGACGAGAGTGAATCGTTATGGCAAACTCAGACGGATATTGCACCCACGCATATTGTACGGTTTGGTAAAAAAGATAATTTTTGGGAAATGGGAGAAACCGGGCCATGTGGACCGTGTTCAGAGTTGCACATTGATCGTGGCCCTGAGGCTTGCGATAAGCACGATGAGCCCCATGTTTGTGAAGTCAATGGGTGCTGTGCCCGTTATATTGAATTGTGGAATTTGGTCTTTATTCAATCCAACCGATTGCCCGATGGCACCTTACAGCCGTTGTTGCACTTATCGGTTGATACCGGTGCGGGTTTGGAGCGACTCGCCGCATACATGCAACAGCAGTTGTATGTCTATGACACCGATGGATTTTCGACAATTAATGCAACGATTGATACGCATATCGATCCCAGTCATGCCGTTGCAAAGCGAGTGATTGCGGACCATGTTCGTACGCTATGCTTGGGTATTGCTGATGGGGTATTGCCTAGCAATGATGGGCGTGGCTATGTATTGCGGCGATTGTTACGACGGGCCATGCGGTATGCCCGACAAGCGGGGTGCACAACCCCCATAGTGCACACCTTGGTTCCTGCTGTTGTTGAGTCTTGGCGGGATCGCTATCCACATATGGTAGAAAAACAGACCTTAATGGAACACGTGATTCATCAAGAAGAGCAGTCGTTTATCAAAACCTTAGAGACTGGCCTGGCTATTTTTGAGACTACAACGGCGAATACAACCGTATTGTCGGGTTCAGATGCATTTAAGTTGTATGACACGTACGGTTTTCCGTTGGATTTAACGCAGTCATTGGCTGCAGAACGGGGCATTGCGGTTGATGAAGCCGGGTTTTATGCTGAGAAAGAATCGCAGCAGAAACGTGCGCGTGCCAATCGAAAACAGACTCAGGCCATCACCGAGTTTGATTCCACGCATGAACAACGGATTCAGACGGATACGGTTATTTACTGCACCCATCCCGATGGGGGGCGGGGCGGTGAATTGGCGTTGCCACAAACAGACGCTGAGCGATTGGCATTGGCTCGGCATCATACCGCTACGCACTTGCTTCAAGCCAGTTTGCAACGCATTGTGGGGGATCATGTGGCACAGGCGGGTTCGCTGGTATCGACGGACCGGTTGCGGTTTGATTTCACCCATTTCCAAGCCCTCACCGCTGACGATAAAGTCACGGTGTTGGCCGATATTCAACGGGTGATTGATGCCGATGTGCCTGTAGAGGTCTTGTATATGCCCTTAGACGATGCAAAAGCCATGGGTGCTATGGCGTTGTTTGGCCAACAGTATCCCGACAACGTTCGGGTGATTCGCATTGCCAATGAATCCAGTGAATTGTGTGGGGGGCATCATGTGACCCATACGGGTTTGCTGGAGCGTATCGAATGGGTGTCAGAATCGGGTATTTCGGCGGGTGTTCGACGCATTGAAGCGATTGTCGGTGATGCCGCATGTGTGGCGTATAATATCCAGAAAAAACAGCGGTTGATTGATGGGATTTATCGGCAATGGGATCGATTCAAGCATGCAGTGCCTGCATTGCCCGTCCTGGATGGGCAACCCGTTCCCAAGGATCCAGCCGATTGGCTGCAGTGGGAGTATTGCATGCTCGAGCGTCAGTTGGATCATATCACTCAGCTCGCCAACGAGCACCGAAAGCAAGTCGCGAAAGATGCACAAGCTGAAGCGGCTACTGCATGCCAAGTGGAACCCGAAATTATTCAAGGCATTCCCGTTGCGATTGTCACTGTTTCGGGTGATATGAAAACATTAAAATGGACCAGCGATACACTTAGTAATCAGCATGCTACAGGCATTGCCATTGTATGCAGTACAAATACCCCCAACCAAGTGGTAGTTAAGCAGGGAAAATCATGCAAAGCATCCGGTGCTGCTTTGGCAATTTTGCAAGCGATTATTCAGCAATTTGGTGGCAAAGGGGGTGGTCGCCCCGATATGGCACAAGCGGGTGGGGTGCGCCTTGAGCATTCAGATGCTTTGGCCCTAATCGTTCAGGATGTCTTGTGCGCTATCTTGGATTAGACGTGGGGCACAAGCGGGTGGGGGTTGCACTATCCGATGCCCTGGCCATCATTGCCCAGCCCCTAGGAAATTTAGATCCCAAGCATATTGACTCATTGCACCAGTGGGTAACGGACTACAGGATTACGGATATCGTTGTGGGGCTGCCTAAAAACCGACAGGGATTGCCGACGAAGCAAACCCAGTGGATTGAAGCGTGGGTCGAAAAAACAGCCCCCAGGCTATCCGTTAATTGGCATTATTGGAATGAAGCCTATTCCACAAAAGCAGCTGAATATGTGTTATTATCTGCTAATGTAAAACGTCAAAAGCGCAAGCAGTTTAAAGACCAGCAAGCGGCCGTATTTATTTTGCAAGGATATTTAGATTATATGAACAATCAACAAAAACAGGTGAAAGCATGAGTAGTTATAAAGACAGTGGGGTGGATATTGATTTAGCCAATCAGGTGGTGGGGGATTTAACCCACCGTGTTCGGCAGACCTACAGCCCCAATGTCATGGGGGGCTTGGGTCATTTTGGGGCATTTTATGCATTGCCAACCGGATACAAAGAACCCGTTTTGGTATCCTGTACCGATGGGGTAGGCACAAAACTAAAATTGGCAATTGCGCAAAATCAATACCAATCCATTGGCATTGATTTGGTTGCTATGTGCGTGAATGATCTGATTTGTTCAGGGGCAAAGCCGTTGTTTTTTTTGGATTATTATGCCTGTTGCAAGCTCAATAAAATGCAGTTAAATGCCTTAATGGAAGGCATGATTTCAGCGTGTCAAGATACAGGGCTATCGTTGGTTGGGGGGGAGATTGCCGAAATGGGGGATTGTTATCGCAATAACGAATTTGATTTGGCTGGCTTTTGTGTGGGGGTTGTTGAAAAATCCGCGATGATTACCGGGCAATCGATTGCCTCTGGACAGTATGTTTACGGGCTGAAGTCCAATGGGCTTCATGCGAATGGCTTTTCGCTGGTTCGGCGTGTCTTGACGGAGTCGGTCTGCCAAGAGCGTGGCATTGACCCGGCTGATTTATTGGCTCCAACGGCTTTGTATGTTCAGCCAATACAAGCCCTTATGGCGGCACAAACCGTCACGGGCATTGCCCATATTACAGGGGGTGGATTAGCAGAGAATATCGCCCGTATTTTACCCAAGCATGTGTCGGCGATTTTAAAAAAATCATCATGGACGGTTCCCAGTATTTTTGAACATATTCAATTGGCGGGCCAAGTGTCCGATTCAGACATGCTTCGAACGTTTAATATGGGAATTGGTATGGTTGTTATTACACCTACCCCAATTTCAGATCCCAATTACAGTGAGCTTGGCTATATTGTTGATGGCAATGGAACCGTGGAATGGGCGCCCTGAGCGATACGCTTTCAGTACCGGTTTTAGGGGTTTTTATTTCAGGCCGAGGGTCTAATTTTCAAGCGATTCATCAGGCGATTCAGTCGGGCGTGTTGTCGGCTCGAATTGGGTTGGTTATTTCTGATCGAGATGCCGATGGGCTTGTGTATGCAAACGCAAATAATTTGCCGTGTGTGGTGTGCCATCGGAGCGATTTTTCTACGCAAGCGGAGCATGATGCGGCCATGCTTGAGCAGTGTAAACGCGCTCAGGTGAATTGGATTGTTTTAGCCGGGTATATGAGAATTTTATCCGCAGGATTTTTGGCTAAATACCCGGATAAAGTCTTAAATATTCATCCGTCATTATTGCCCAAATTTAAAGGGCTTTACCCGCAGCGACAAGCCTTGGCTGCCGGTGAATCCGAATCGGGATGTACCGTGCATTACGTAATACCCGAGGTGGACAGTGGGTCCATAATTTTACAACATCGGGTACCCATTTACGATGGGGACACGGAAGCACAGCTAAGCGCCCGTATTTTAGAGGAAGAACACAAAGCGTATGTCGCAGCATTGAAAATAGTATTGGGAGACGATGAATGAGAGCATTAATTAGTGTATCGGATAAAACCGGTTTGGATGTATTGGCACAAGTGTTGGTATCCCATGGATATGAGATTGTATCAACGGGAGGTACATTGCGGTATTTGGCAGATTGCGGATTGCCGGTCACGGCGGTTTCGGATGTTACGCAGTTTCCAGAAATTATGAATGGCCGGGTTAAGACCTTGCATCCCTTGATTCACGGGGGTATTTTGGCACGCCGTGATGTGGATACCCATCGGCAAGCCTGCGATACGCATGGGATTGGCCTGATTGATGTGGTGGTGGTTAATTTGTATCCGTTTCAGGCTACGGTTAGCCAACCCAATGTTGCGCTGGCGGATGCCATTGAAAATATTGATATTGGTGGACCGTCTATGGTTCGCTCGGCGGCTAAAAACCATGAATTTGTGGCCGTAATTACCAACCCCGATCGGTATTCAGACGTGATTCAAGCACTGCAAACCCCGCAAGGGTTATCCGCAGAATTTCGTCGCTCTTTAGCTATAGAAGCGTTTGAGCACACCGCTCAGTACGATGCCGCGATTGCGCAGTATTTGGGCCGTGTATCGGGTGGGAGCACACCGCCCAATCGCTTAACCTTGCAGTATGAAAAGCATAGTGACTTGCGGTATGGTGAAAACCCCCATCAAAGGGCTGCATTTTATAAGCCAACACCGTTATCGGGGTTGTCTGGATTGATTCAACATCACGGCAAAGCGTTGTCGTATAACAATTTGGTGGATGCTGAGGCAGCCTGGGAATTGGCGCGTGCATTTGAGCCCAGTCAATCTGCGGTTGTGATTATTAAGCATACCAATCCGTGTGGGGTTGCCGTAAAATCGACACTTGTGGACGCTTATTCGGCAGCATATGCGGCGGATCCAGTATCGGCGTTTGGTTCCATTATCGGGGTTAATCAACCGGTTGATGCGGCTACAGCATTGGCGATGCAAGCCTTGTTTGTCGAGGCGATTGTAGCCCCAGGCTATACGCCAGAAGCCTTGGCGATTTTAACGCAAAAACCGTCTGTGCGATTGTTGGAATTGCCAGACTTTTTTAGTTTTTCCGAGCCGTTTACACAAAAAGTGATTATGGGTGGGGTTTTGTATCAAGAGTCGGATAGCATTATTTGGGATGATGCCCAATTATCCACAGTTACCGGTCACATTGCACCGGAACAGTGGGCCGATTTAAAATTAGCCTTTACGGTGGTTAAATCCGTGAAGTCCAATGCAATCGTATTGGCTAAACACGGGGTTGTTATTGGTGTGGGAGCCGGTCAGATGAGTCGGGTTGAGGCGGCTAAGTTGGCGTTAATGCGGGTTCAAAATAATGATAATAATCAACAAACAACGGGCTGTGTAGCGGCTTCGGATGCCTTTTTTCCATTTCCAGATTCGATTACGCATTTGGGTCAGGCAGGTATTTCAGTCATTGTGCAGCCAGGCGGGTCTAAAAAAGATGATGCGGTTATTGCAGAATGTGAAAAGCATGGCATGGGTATGGTAATGACGGGGATTCGGCACTTTAAGCACTAATAATGATGCACCGATGCCCCCTGTTTTTGGTTTGTATTATCGCGATTCATACGAGTCTATTTGCGAGCATTCTAACACCGGTTCAGGCATTTTATTCTGAGCAGTACTGGGTGGCGTTAAATCCGGATCAGTTTCAGAAAAAACCGGATTCCGATGTGGATCAATTATTAAAGGCGCACGCCTTAATTAAATTATCACGACCACCAAAAGCCTCTAAAGTACTCCACGATATTCCGTCCAGTCCGGGAATTGATAATTATGTTGTTTATCTAAACATTCAAATTGCATTGTTAGACAACAACATTGATGAAGCCGAGCGGTTATTGGGCATGATGTACAATGACCCCGAGTTGAAAGTCTACACGTGGACCCAATTGGCGATTGCGGAGCATGATGCACGGCCAAAACGTGCCATTCACTATTATGAATTGGTGCGCCAAGAAACCCAGGATTCACGGGTTTTAGCCTCCACATACCGAGCGTTGTGGGGGTTGTATAATATGACCAAACAATTTGATAAAGCCAATAGTATTGTTGTCGAGTGGTTGGCGCAATATCCGGATGCCGTGGATCATGAGTATCGGTTAAAGTATTGGTCCGATCGGTATGATTCCAATGCCATGGCCTATGCCATTGGGTATTCGTACTATAAACAACGCCAATATCAAGATGCGATTGAGTCTTTAAGCCAAGTCCAGCGCAATACGAAACCCTATGGAAAAGCCCGGGTGTATTTGGGGCTGTCATACTACTTTAATTACGATTTTGGCACTGCAATTTATGTGCTTAAGCCCATACCGAATTCAATCTTATTGGACCACAATGCCTTAATTTATATTGCGCGCAGTTATCAACGGTTGGGTAAAGATCGGGAGGCTATTCGTGCATTTGAATATGTATTAAAAACAAAATCGGTTCACCGGCCCAATGCTTTATATTATTTGTATTATTTAAGTGATAATCAGTCGGATAAAGCAAAATATAAAGAGCGTTTGTATAAAAAGCATCCCAATTCGTCATTGGTTAACAAATTGATTTGGACAGAAGTTGAAACGCATTTGGAAAATAAAGATTGGATTGAGGCACACAATCAGCTCATGAATACATCGTTAATTTCTAGCGATACCGAGTTGCAGGCACGTTTATCGTATTGGACGGCTAAAACAAAGCAATATTTTGGTGAATTTAAAGAGTCTTCCGTGATTTATAATCGTATACTGAATCAGTTTCCGTATACGTATTATGCCTATAGATCCAGTCAAAATTTAGATGAATCCAATGTTAATTTTTTAAATTATCATCATGTTAATCAAACCACGATTTTATCCCATAAAGATTATTTGTTGGTTAATATTGGGTTAGCAGACTTGGTGCGACAACGGTTGAGCCAGGCTTTACTAAAAGCGAATGAAGACAACACGAATGACAAAGAAAAATTAACCCATCAACTCAGTTATGTGTATCAACTCATGGGGGATTATTACGAATCGATTCAGACCATTCGACGGCAGTATGGTCGGGAGTTGTATCCGCAAAAAGATGCTGAGTTGTCGACTCAATTGCAGCCATTGTTGTATCCAACTCCGTACCTTGAATGGGTGCACTATTACGCCAAACACTATTCGATTCCGGCATCCATTGTGATGGCGGTGATGCGAGAAGAAAGCTTGTTTAAAACACGCAGTGTATCGCGAGCCCGTGCCGTTGGACTTATGCAGATTATGCCTCAAACGGGTCAGGAGCTAGCCAAGCAGTTGGGGGTAGCTTGGGCTGGGCCATCCAGTTTGCAAGATCCGAAAACCAACATTCAATTTGGGTGCTATTATTTGTCCCGTTTATACAGGCAGTTCGGCAATTGGGAGCATGCCTTAATGGCCTACAATGCGGGTCTGAATCGTGTTAAACAATGGCAAAAGGAGTATCCAACGGATGACATGGATTGGTTTATATTAATGGTTCCCTATGATGAAACCAAACACTATGTGAAGCATGTGCTTCAGTCGTATTTTATGTATCAAAAGGCAGATTTATCTCATGTTAAAAGTAATTGATTTCGAATCGGTAAAAACACCTGCGTATGTTTTAGATGAAACGCAGTATATTAAAAACTTAACGCTGTTAAAGTCCATTGAGGATCGTACGGGTTGCCAAATTTTATTGGCCATTAAAGCCTTTGGGAATCCGCATTATTTGGCGTTGAGCAATGATTATATCTCCGGAATTTCAGCGAGCTCATTGCATGAGACTCAATTGGCACACTCGGTGATTACCAACGATATTCATGTGTATTCCCCGGCATTTAAGGCTGAGGAATTGACACAGATTCAATCCATGGCCAATCATATTATATTTAATTCATGGCCACAGTGGATGCGGTATCGGGATACAGTTCCATCGAATGTGTCGTGTGGCCTTCGCATTAATCCGGCTTATTCTGAAATTGATCAGCCGTTGTATGATCCGTGTCGACCCCGGTCGCGGTTTGGGGTGCATCCGGAAGTAATTCAGAGCTTGGATGGGTTGTCTGGATTTCATGTTCATGCGTTGTGTGAGCAGCATGTGGATGTCTTAGAACGCTTGTGGGGACATATTGAGGATCAATTTGGAGAATGGTTGCCGCAGTTAGACTGGATTAATTTAGGTGGGGGGCATTTATTAACGGATCCAACGTACAATATTGATCGCTTGGTTGATTTTGTTAATACGGTTCAGGACACGTATAACCTTCGGGTTATTTTAGAGCCTGGCACGGGCGTGGTTGTGGATGTGGGGTACTTGGTGGCTTCCGTGGTTGATATTATTGAACGGGATGGGTTAATTGCAATTTTAGACACCTCAGCGACGGCACACGTGCCGGATATTTTAGAGATGCCGTATCAACCGCGTATTTTGGGTCAATCCTATGGAAAATATACCTATCAGCTAACAGGTATTACGTGTTTATCTGGGGATATTATTGGGGATTATGGGTTTGATCGACCCTTAGCAATTGGGGATCGGGTGGTATTTGAAGACGTTGCTCCGTATACGATGGTTAAAAACACAACCTTTAATGGGATTGCCTTGCCGGATATTTACAATTATTCTCGG
>JAQCBC010000022.1 GCA_027621615.1 bacterium | reverse complement strand
TGATCCAACTCAACTTTTTTTCGCTGGATTTTTTCAGTGGTATCCTGTAGTACAGCCGCATATAAACCTGAAAATGACGGGTTGTCTTTGCTTTCATTCACGAGTGGCAACAGAGGCAGTTGCGGAGTTACTGGTGGAATCGGTGAAATCATTTTAAAATCTCCAGGGTCGACTGGAACGTATTTCTAGCTGACTTGAATACTGTTGTATTGGCTTCATATAAAACATTGGTATATGATAAGTCGATCATCTCTTCTGAAATACTAACATTAGGGATGTAAATAAATCCATACTTATCCGCAAATGGATGCGACGGATCAAAGGCTTTTCCAAACGGTTGCTGACTTTCTGCAACCCCATCAACCCAAACATCGTTGCCCTGGGATCGAATAACTGGATATTGCTTGGCGTAGGGCAATCCGGTTTCGGTGCGCAGGGTAAATGCATTGGCTACATTTTTTGCAATCAGTTCCAGCCGGTACTTTTGAACCAAAACCCCTTGGGCACTAATAGCTAAAGCATCCTCGGATCCCAATTGTGCGTAACCCATCATACTTACCAATAATATAAGAAAAACGCTCTTCATTTTTTACCCATGGCCGCAACGGTTTTTAAAATACTCAATTTCGTGGTCAATAATTTAGAACATGCTGAATGATATAAATTTAATCGTGACAAACTAGCCATATTGCCCTCTAATGTTGCTTTTTGTGACTCCAAGCCCTGGCGCTTTCGTCGTTTTTTTTCAGCAGATTCCAAAGCATCCGCAAAACTACCGGCATACCCAGGGGTTGAACTATTGGCAATATCTCTGGCTATGTTTGCCTGCATAGCGGCGGATCGCTTAATGGCGTTTTGCAACGCAACCATGGCTGGGTCAAATAATTTCATTGGCCGTATCCTTCATTGAATCATTGCGAATAAACCGGCCCATTAACGTCCGGATATGCAAGGCATCTTGCTTCACCAATTGCTGCGTTAACAACTGACTCATTAGCTGCTTGGCAATCGTATTGTCATACAAACCAAGCCCATCATTTTGCTCATCTGAAAGGGCACCTTCAACAATTTGTTCGGTAAACATTTCTTTCAAAAAGACTTTTTGAAATTCATCTAAATGTTCCGCATACGTTGTTGGCTTTTTCGCATGCATATCCGTAATCATATTCAAACTATTGGTAATAATTGAAACATCCATTTAGATCACCTCCACATGGGCAATTAAGGCGCCTGATGCCTTTAACGACTGAATAATGGCAATTAAATCTTTGGGACTAGTCCCCAGTTTATTCAAAGCCGATACCAGACTATCTAAGGTTGATCGTGGCTCCAACACGACAACTGGGTTTTGCTTAGACTGAACCAACGCCTGATTGCTCTTAACCTGAATGGACACATTGCCATGCGTCAAGGCAACCGGCAGCAAGCGTACTTTCTCACCAATTACAATTGTCCCGGTTCGGGCGTTAATCACCACACGGGCCAGACCATCTGGCTCCAATTCAACCATTTCAAGCTGAGCCATCAAATCCACCAAACTCCCTTCATTAAAGTCTAGAAATGGAACTTTGATCGTCGCTGCATCCACCGCCATGGCACCAAAAAATCCAGCATCGTTCATGGCCTTAGCCACACGAGACGCTGTAATGTAATTGGACTGATTTAATACAACTGTGATGAACTGCTGATCTTGAACGGTTCGGGGCACTTCTGCTTCAACAATCCCACCATTTGGAATTAAACCGACCGTTGTTGTATCTTGCAATATTGTTGCCTGAGAGGTCCGAGACACATCCCCATGCACCACAATAGATCCCTGTGCAACCACATAGGTTTTATTATCAGCGCCTTTCAACTCTGCCATTAACAAAGTCCCTCCCGACAAAGAAATGGAGTCCCCAATTGACGACACCGTCACGGGTATTGTTTGCCCTTTTTTACTAAACAATGGCAGTTGCGCTGTGACCATAACAGCCGCTACATTGCGGGATCGAAACAAATCGTTATTTTCAGGAGAAATCCCCGATCGGGCAATCACATTGGTTAAGGCTTTATTGGTAAAGATAGACCGTTGAGAATCCCCCGTATTGCGCAACCCAACAACCAAACCAAACCCATAAATTTGATTGTCTCGATCTTGTAAAATCTTACCAATGTCTTTAACCCGAACGGTGGGCGCTGCATGCAAGACACTAGCCGCAATGACTAAAACCAATACACTTGAAACCAATCGATTTAAAATAGCCATGATGTAATCCTTGAAAAGAAACCCGGTGTCTGCTTGTCTGCCACAACGCCATCTCCTTGCAATGTAATTTGCAAATCAGCGATTTGATACGAAAACACAGCATTTTGATCGTTAATATAATCGGGTTTCAAAATGCCTGAAATTTGAATCATCTCTGTTTCCTCGTTTACCTTAATGCGGTGCTCACCCACAACATATAAGTTTCCATTATCAAAAATTCGAGTTACCACCCCCGACATAACCGCTTTGACACTGCTTTTTCGTGTGGTTTGACCCACCCCATCGTACTGACTGCCCCCACCAATGCCATATTCACGGCGCTGCTGAAGCCGCTCATCATTGCCGTTATTCATCGCCAACTGATTCCACACACTATCAAATTGGGCATCCACAATGGATCGGCCCGATGTTTGGGTACCAGCCTCTTGAACGGCCGATGTTGCTTCTGAAATAAAAATAGTAATAACATCCCCAATACGGAAATCACGACGGCCAGCATAAATAGTACTGCCTTGATCGGCTAACTCATACAACGAGCTGGCCAAAACAACGCTTGCCAAACTAATTCCGAATAATAACGGTTTGATCATCTCGAACCTCAGCCTCCACCGTAGCACCGTTCTCTAACTCAACCCCCACACGCTCACCGATGCGTGCATCGTGTCGCAACGTGCCTCGGGTTGCAATTTGAATGGCATCCGACTCCAACACCACACGCACCCGTTGACCCGATGTCACAACCGCCACATCGTATAGCATGGGGCCGGTTGCCATGCGTCCTTCTAGCAGACGACTCCGGGCTTTTTTACCCACAATGGCCTGTTTGCTTCGAATAACATTTGAGGGAGCTTCATTCACAGAAAACATAGAAACCTCAACATCCTCAGCGCGAACAATAGACCCTGGCGCTACGGACCGCTTCATGACAATAACCGGTATCTGCACGGAAACATCCAATTGAATCGGAGCAACCACCGAACCAGAATCTCCACGCATAACCAACGAAACCGAATCATTAAACCCGGCATAGATGGGATGCGGCGATGCCAACCGAACGGACTGAATATTAGCCGTAGGGTATCCAGAATCCGTAAACGCCCAGCTCGCATTCACGGACACGGGATCACCGTACATAGACTCCATCACATCTACAACAGCCGTCATAACCATTGAATCAATACTCCCCATGACGGGCCACGTCAGGATGAACAACCATTTAGTTACCCTTCGCAATTTCTTCGGCTGCTTTCAACATTTCTTCACCACTTTTAATGGCATTAGCCGCCAAAGTGAACGAACGCTGAACAATAACCATCTCCATCATCTTTTTAACCACGTTAACATTGGAAAGTTCTAACGAATTTTGTTGAATTTGACCCAACCCTCGATCACCCGGCGTGTAAACGGACGGTGGCCCTGAAAGCGTTGTTTCCAAATACATGTTATGACCAATGGATTGCAAGGCATTAGGGTTTTCAAATTGTGCCAAAGTAATTTGACCAATTTCACGCGATTGCGCGCTTTCATTTTCTTGAACAAACACGCGTCCCTGACCATCAATGCTCACCGACGTCGTTCCGCTGGGAATTCGGATGGAGGGGATTAGCATATTGCCATTCGGGTCAACCAGATAACCGTTGCGATCTTTCTGTAAGTTACCCGCACGCCCATAACCAATGCTGCCATCGGGTAGCCGAAATTGAAAGAAACCTTTACCATTAATGGCTAAATCCAGTGGTTTCCCAGTAATTTCAACACGCCCTTGTTGAAAATCCCGTAAAATATCTGCAATCTTAACACCTGAGCCATAATACACTTTCTTTTTTTTGGCATTGCTACCATACTGATTTTGCACTTCATCCTCAAGCATGCCTGGAAATAGGGCCTCAAGCTCAACCCGACTCCCCTTATACCCCGGTGTCTGGGCATTGGCCACATCGTTGGTAATGTTAATCATCATTTTTTGATACGCTGACAGTGCTGTTGTTGATATATAAAACTGTTGAATCATCGCGTTTAACCTCCTTAACTACCGGCCTTCATAATGGCGTCTGACACCAAAAATGCTTTCGTACTAATTTTAAAATTGCGTTGATTGAGCACCAACTTCATCATTTGATCGACAATATTTACATTGGAACTTTCTACGAACCCTTGCATGACGTCCCCGGCTTGTTTCTGATTGGGGTAAATCATATGCAACTGGCCAGCCGATTCCGTTTGTGCGTAGACGTTGTTGCCCAAAGCTTGTAAATTTTCAGGATTGTCAAAGACAGCCAAGCGGATTTGGCCAATGTACCGCGGTTGAGAATCATTGCCTGGGTACACAACCGCAATTCGTCCATCCATACCCACTTGAACCGATTTAACCGTATCGGGCACTCGCACAGCTGGATCCAAGCGGTTCCCAAATAAATCCACGATGTACCCCTTTTTATCGCGCTTAAACACGCCTGATCTAGCATAGACCGTCTCCCCTGTTGGTTGCTTGAGCTTAAAAAATCCTAGACCATTAATCGCCATATCATATTCTCGATTGGTTTGATCTAGCTTGCCTTGTGTCATATCCATGCTCACATCCGCAATACGAACCCCAGTCCCAATTTCATACACCCGTTTTTTACGGCCTTTAGCATCAAATCCGTCATCAATCGTGTCCGTCATTGCGTCCGATAATAAAAAAGGAAAGTTGTTTTCCAACTCCGCCCGCCGGGTCTTGTACGCCCCTGTCATTGCATTGGAAATATTAGACGTATTAATGGCGAAAGACTCTTGTATTGCAGTTAATGCTGTAGCCGCTATATTAAACCCAATAATCATATACTAACTCCTATTATACCAGTCAGGGAGACCCCATTGTCAATGCGGTTTGGTACATTTTTAACGCTCGTTGTACCGTATAAGCACTCGCCAAATACCCATGTTTAAACCGTGGAACTTCACCAATTAAGCCTTTCACAACAGCGGATCCTTCATAAAATCCTTGCCGAATGTAATACTTTGGATTTTCTTCCAGAGCGACGGCATTCGGGCCATTAATTGGGTAAAAAATATGAGAATTAAACGAATCTATCTCACCTAAATTAGCAAATTGAACCAACCGAATTTTATCAATCATGCGTTCGTTTTGAAAGATCTCCCCTTCTGAATTTATATAAATAGACTCTGGGCTATCCAAAACAATGGGGCCGTTCTCACCCATCACTAAAAAATAATCTGAAAATGTGGCTAACCGACCGTAACTATCAATAACAAACCGCCCATCACGGGTGTAGCCCTGACCAAAAGGACCCTGAATGACAAAAAACGCTTTGCCTTCAACATAAACATCCAACGGTTGACCCGTTTCGATGGGGGGGCCTTGTCCCAATCGAAAAAACTTTCGTCCATACACCATACCCTCTTTCGAAACATTCCCAAACGAATATTCTTTGTATCCCGGTGTCATTTGATTCGCCGTGTAGGCTTCAAACGCATTAAAATGCTCTTCATAGACCGGCATTGCTTGGGTGGGATAGGTTAACGCAGCGTCCATGCGTGGGTTCATCATAACATCCGATTTATCCACAATTAACGGATCTTTTTCCGGATCATACGGTGCCGTCATGTCTAGGGCATGGACCCCCAAACTAATGAAACAAACCCCAAAGATTGCATACAAAAACCATTTTTTATTACCAATCACTTTCATAATAATACCTTGTTTATTCCTCAATGCACAAGTTTTTAAACATTTTCATTTAATTATTGTTAGTTTTTTTCTTTTTATTTTTAATAGCTTGCCGTTTTTTAGCCATGCTATCCAATTTGTACACAATAGCCAACACTTCTGCCACCAAAGGGAATAAGGCTAATGGAATGCTTTTATTAATATCTAATTTGCTCATAAGGTCTGACAACGACGGGTCTTCAAACAATACTATGTTATGTTCTTCAGCCATTTTCAAAATTTTATCCGCTAAATCACCCTGCCCCGCCGCCACAATGCGTGGCACTTGATCCGCATCAACATTATACTGAATGGCAATGGCTTTCCGCTTAGCGGGATCCATTGTGCTAAGCTCGTCAACATACCGTTTAATGCGTTTATCTGGCTTGCTCATGCCTCAACCTCAATTCGAACCACATCATCCAAGTTTCCTCTGGGCAATAGCAAGGCCTTAACATCCACTCGTTGATCCGTTGTGGCAAACCCCCGTAAATTGAATTTTGCTGCCTTTAATTGCGCAGCCAGTGTATCACGCATCGACAATAACGCCTCTTTCGTTTCTTTTTTATCGGCATTAACGGTGTACCATACAACGTCATTTAAAATGTCAATAATGACGGTAATCTCACCCAATTCTGGTGTCTCTAGCTGGACAATCAACCGGGTTCGCTTAACATCCAAGTGATCCGGCTCCGATGGGCTTTTCCGAACCAAAACATCTACGTCTCGATTCTGATACATTGGGTTTGGCAACGACCAATAAAAAAACTGATCGGTTTGAACCGGATACGCCGATTGATTATTTTGAGATAAAATAGACTGAACCAGCTGGGCATTTAGAAAATCGTAGCCCGACTGCTTCAATTGTTTAAGATCCCGATGAAACGGCGCCTGCTTGGCCTGCTCCTGCATCAGCCATCGCTGCTCCATCCCATTTAACAACTGACTAAATGCCAATAGCGAACGAGTCAACACATCCCCATTGTATTGGCCCGATACTTTACTTAATAATGTTTGAAATCGTTTCAAATCATCAATCAAACTACCAATAATACCGGACAGCTGCGTCAACATTGCGGCATCAAATCCCCGCAACGGGCTGCTCAAATGGGACTGAAATTGACTCAGAGCACGGATCAACTGATTGGCAGCAGAATCCACCGAAACTTGATTGGCAAAATAAGGCGCTAAAATATCCACCGAGCGTCCCAAGCCCGCCAGCCCTTTCAGCAACGACACCACGGATGCTTCTATATTTTCTTGGCCATGACGGCCTTTTAATTCTTTGAGCAATGCCTGAAAATTTTCTTGAGATAATGGCACCCCATATTGCGTCATCTGACTCGCCAAATGACGATTTTCAGATGTTGTTGGGTACCCCAACTTAACCAACTGATCCGCAATATCCGCTTCTGCCATACGTCGACTTTGAGCCGCTGGAGACTGCGTTGATTCAGCCTGTTTGGCCGCTTGGGACTGCGTGGCTTGACTAGCCTCCGTACTGGGGCTCGCTGCACCTGTATTGCGGGTTGCCTTTAACGACGCCGTCGATGCTTCTTCCGAAGATTCGGCGGACTGAATCTGTTGTGGTTTTTCTTTGGAACTCGGATAAATAACCGGTCGATCCAAGCCAAACCCTGAATTTGTACCAATACTATTGCCCATTGTATATTTTTTACCCTATCATAACTATCGTTGAAACCTATGCACGAACTTGCATGGCATGGACCAGTGTCGCCAATTTAGCAAGTACAACATCAACAATGTCCGACGAGCCACCCGAACGATCGTTTAAATCCTGCACGATCGCTTGATAGTCCTGAAGCAATCCCCAGTGCTCCGGTAACCACGCCGTTGCTGTTGGCCACTGTTCAGCAACCGGGTTCAACAACGCATGACGATACCGGCTCAATGACGCAGTCATCATGGATTGCTTCACCCATGACCATTTGGTATCAATCGGCATTCCTTGAATATACTCCTGAATACGAGAAAAACCAAAATAGTGATCGTAACGCATCAGCCATTGATTCGCATCATTCACAGGCATGCCCTGGTGCTCAACCAACTGCATAAGCAAAAAAAATGGCACATCGGCGGTATCGTTTATGGCCTTAGCCGTAACACGATGGGTAGCTGTTGAAGCTAAAATAGCTGCATAGTCGCCATACATGAGGGCGTCATATACAAAGGTGTTCACGCGTTTTTCATGCCGAATCCATGCATCTAAATCTGGGCTTTGGCACACACCCATAATGGCATAGGCTAAACAATACAGTTGCAATACCGACACACAGTCCTGTCCGGTTTGCGCAACCATTGTCGGAATAGCCCCACAGCCGGCATGATTAATGACGTGATTAACCACTTGCATGGCTGAAATTCGACCGGCCAAGGGATGCTGATGAATGTAAGGCAAATAGGTATCCGCAATTGTCTGAGGAAAGTACTGCTCCAAATACACCTGAAACAAGGAGTGATTGGCGTCCCAATCCTCAGACACTTGCTGAATAATCTGATGCTTGATCTTTGCCTGAAACACACTCAACATGGGCCGGGTCAAGCCTGTTGATCGTGGATTTAGAATAAGTGCTTCTATGGCCTGGGCCTCCGGAGACTCGTCGATCCGGCGCAAGTCTAAAATAGCTTGACGAAAGGCGGTCAAATTCTGATTGGCCCGGCGACTATCCAAGCTAATTGACCGATGCTGCGCCCGATTGTTTTGCAAGCACAGCTCTGAAACTTCATCCACAATCGAACCCAACAGTTGATTGCGATCGGCATCACTCGCCAATACCCCATCCGCCAACAATTGCTGACATAAAATTTTCAAATTCACTTCATAATCCGACATGTTAACACCCGCCGAATTATCAATTGCATCGGTATTCAACGCAACACCAAGCAAACTCAACTCCTCACGAGCGACCTCAGTAATGCCCAAATTGGCCCCTTCACCAATCACAGACGCACGCACCAAT
>JAQCBC010000021.1 GCA_027621615.1 bacterium | reverse complement strand
CCATCAATGGCTTCCAAACCGGAAATAATCTGAGCCTGCGCATCATACACCAAACGGGCCATTGCGGCACGCACGGTCATTGCGTGGCTAAAAATTGATCCAAGCCCCGTACCATTGCCGCAACATCCGACGCATCGTGAACCGATGATACAAAATAGGCTTCATACGGAGACGGGGGGATCAACACACCCGCCGCTTTCATCGCTGCGTAATACTGGGGGAATAATGCCGTCTGGCTCCGCTGAACATCCGCAAACGATTTTGGGCATTCGTCTGAAAAAAAGACCGATAGCATCGACCCAACCTGCGCCACCGATACCGGCGTTGCATACCGAGCACTACACGCTCGCAGCTCTGATGCCAATTGCGTGGCTGTTTCGGCAGCACGCTCCGAGGCTTGCGTTTGAACAATGGTGTCGATGGCAGCAATGCCTGCCGCCATGCACAAGGGGTTGCCATTAAAGGTACCGGCTTGGTACACCGGGCCTTTGGGTGCAAAATAATGCATATACTCCGTTCGTCCCCCCACGACCGCACAGGGGAGCCCTCCACCAACGACTTTGGCCAAACAGGTGATATCTGGCTGAATCGAATACAAGGATTGCGCGCCCCCCAACGCAGACCGAAACCCGGTCATGACTTCATCAAAAATTAATAGGCTCCCCGATGCCTGGGTTAACGCACGCAACGCAGCTAAAAAGCCCGGCTCTGGCGCAATCACCCCCATGTTGCCACACACCGGCTCCACGATAATGCCCGCAACCGATTCCGATTCAATGAACGCTTGAACAGATGCACGGTCATTATAATCGCACAGTAGAGTATCGGTATCCGCTCCGGGGGTTATATGCCCATGATAGCAGCCCCGAAATTGAATAATTTTAGATCGACCCGTAATCCCTCGCGCCAATCGCATGGCATTGAGCGTCGCTTCAGCCCCCGAGTTTACAAATCGCATCGTCTCCATGGTGGGATAAACCGAGTGAATGCGTTTGGCAAATTCAGCCTCAAGCACCGAACAGGTCCCAAACACAGTACCCAGCGTCGCTTGCTGGCTCACGGCGTCAACCACCGCTGGATGCGCGTGGCCCAATAACAATGGGCCGTATGCCAACACATAGTCCACATAGACCGTTCCGTCTAAGGCCGTGACTTTGGACCCAGACCCCGATTGAATAAACAGCATCTCACCATCGCCAGAAGCACCCGTTCGAATGGGACTATTCACGCCATCAATGAGGTAGCGCTTGGCTGTTTCAGCGGCAGTATTCATGTTCATATCTCTTATGGTACCATTGAGTGTATGATTGCAACCAGATTTAAGCTGAAATAAGCCAGATTTTGCCCGTGTATTCCCCCTTAATGAACCCAGACTATTGGCAAGCCCCTGAATGGGCGACCGATGATCTGACCTATCACATTAGCCACGATGGGCAAACAGCTCGCGTTGCGTTTAATCGGCCCGAAGTCTTAAATGCGTTTCGACCCGAAACCGTGGATCAATTATTAACCGTGTTTGCTCGTATTCACCACGAATCCCGCATCGGGGTTGTGCTGTTAACCGGGAATGGCCCCTCTAAAAAACATGGGAAATGGTCCTTTTGTACCGGTGGGGATCAAAACGCACGCGGGCCCAATGGGTATCAGTATGCCGCTGACACTCACAACTCCAAGACCGAGACTAGCCCAAAACCCCTGGGGCGCTTGCATATTTTAGAAGTCCAGCGAGCCATTCGATTTTTGCCCAAAGTCGTGATCGCCGTGGTTCCGGGTTGGGCGGCTGGTGGCGGGCATTCTTTGCACGTTGTGTGTGATTTAACCATAGCGTCTAGAGAGCATGCCCAGTTCAAACAAACCGATGCCGATGTGGCCAGTTTTGATGGCGGGTACGGCTCCGCCTATTTGGCCAAACAAGTGGGGCAAAAAAAAGCTCGGGAAATTTTTTTCTTAGGTGAAACGTATGATGCAGAAACAGCTGCTGCGATGGGAACGGTGAATCGGGTGTGTGAGCATGAAAACTTGGAATCTGATGCCTGTCAATGGGCGGAACTCATTAATCAGAAATCCCCCACGGCGATTCGCATGCTTAAGTACGCCATGAATTTGCCCGATGATGGGATGGTTGGGCAACAGTTGTTTGCCGGTGAAGCCACACGCTTGGCCTATGGAACCGATGAGGCGATTGAAGGACGCCAGGCATTTTTAGACAAACGACCGGTGGACTATACGTCATTTCCTTGGGCGTTTTAACCATGCGTGTATCCCTATTGGGCACCGGGTGGCTGGGTAGCGCCTTGGCCCAGCATTACCTAGCCATGGGTTGGTCAGTCATGGGAAGCACCACAAACGAGGACCCTAAAATTTCGGGCTTGCAGCATGTGCCCATTCAACTGTCCGCCACGCACACAGCCCCATTGCCTAGCGAATTTTTTAATACAGACTGTCTAATTGTCACCCTGCCATTTCGGCGAAGCTTCATTGATCCGATGGATTATTTAAAGCAGTGCGAAACATTAAGCCCTTTATTGGATCCCAGTGTGATTCAGCACGTAATTTTCACCTCCTCAACCGGCGTATACCCCAATCATGGCCAACTGGCCAAAGAATCGGATTGCATTATACCCGAAACGGATCGCCAACGGGCCTTATTAGCCGTTGAGGATTATTTTTTATCGGGCCCTGTACCCGCAACAGTTGTTCGATTGGGCGGGTTGTATGGGCCAGGGCGTGAAAAGGGTCGGTTTATTGCAGCTCGAAAAGCCAACGGACAGGCCTTAGGCGGCAACACACCCGTAAATATGATCCATCTCAACGATTGCGTTGCGTTGATTACAGCAATTATTGACCAGAAAAAAGTCCAGACAATTTACAATGGCGTGCACCCGGACCACCCCACCAAGTCTGTATTTTATGGACTGGATTTGGGTGAAGAATGTCTCCCACACAAGCGTGTCTGTTCGCAAAAAGCAACGGATGAATTGGGCGTTGTTTTCCAAAATTATGCTACACTGTAACTAATTATTATGACCAAACAAGCAATTCTAAAACTTGTTGGCTTGGTGCTAATTATTGCTGTATTAAGCCTAATTTTAACAAAAACCAATGCCCTGACCTGGGTGCAGTCCGGCGGCGGCATTGACCCCACAAGCATTCGCGCCAGAATCCTATTTTCAGGCCTGGTTGGACTGGTCTCGGTGACTATTTTACCAACCGCACCGTTTTTAATGGCCAGCGGCTATCTATTCGGCCCGCTGTGGGGGGGGGGGTTGTGTTTGTTGGGTCTGATTTTGGGTGCGCTGCTTGCGTTTGGGCTAACCCGATACTGTTTGTATGACGTGATTCGAACCCCTCTATTTAATCGATTTCCAAAGTTAGCAACGCTGGATCAATCGGTTCAGCGCAATGGATTGTTGGTAGCTATTGGTATTCGGTTTGTTCCAATTCCTGCTTGGGCCATTAATTACGGCTTATCGCTATCCCCCATTCGATGGGTAGACTATGCTGTGGGGAGTAGCATTGGGCTGGCCCCTGTGACGTTTATAATTGCGAATATCGGCAGTAATCTTGCCAATATTAACAGTGTTAAATTTATAGTTTCTATTGGAATTTATATACTATTTTTATTGGGAATAATGGTGTATCGAAAAACCCAATCTTAGATTGGCCATGCGATTAGCCAGCCTAATTCCAGAGGATGATTCAGATCATATTTCGTTTCGTCATTACGGGCACACGTATTGCGTGGGTGAATGCATCGGAAAGGGTGGCTTCGGGTCTGTGTTTTCGGTTTTAGGCAAACCGCAATTGGTAATCAAAAAGATTCCCATTAAAACCAAGCGCCAGCTTACGCTCATTCAACAAGAAATCGAATTAACGCGTATGCATTTGGACCATCCCTTTATTATTCGTAGTTTTGAAGAGTATTATGATACTGACAATCAAACCATGTATATTTTGTATGAACGGATTCAGGGAATTACCCTAAACACCCACATTGAGCAATGGGCCAGCGAACCATCCGATACAGCACGGGCGAGTCGTTGGCACATTGCACGCCAAGTGTGCTGCGGCATGCATTACTTGCATACCCAAGGGTTCACACACCGTGATATTAAACCCCATAATATTATGATCCAAGAACACCCTCTGCATGTTAAATTAATTGATTTTGGATTGAGCCAACGCAGTGATGCCAATACGGGAAGCAGTGGCAGCAAAACATACAATGCTCCTGAAAAATTTGATGCTAAATACCCGCAAACCCATGCAGTTGATTTGTGGAGTTTGGGGTGCCTATTGTTTCATTTGTTTTTTTGCACAACTATTTTTGCTCATTCAAAAACCAAAGCCTTTGATAAAAAAAATGCACCGGCAATTCCAAATATTTATCATCGATTGCATCAGCACCTGAATGCATTGATCGCTGAGTCTGAGCCAAACACATCCCAAATTCTACCCCTAATTCGAGCCCTACTGCATCGGGATCCAGAACAACGCCCATCGGGGCACGAAGCCTACGAGTATTTAACTGTGCATGCCCAAGACATTGCGCCGGTTGATCACGACTGCCTACACCCGTCTCAATCGGACGGCGACACTAAACACTAATGCAATCAATGCCAAGCCCATCAGTTGATGCAGGGATGCCAAGTGCGTCGGCACTAAATACACCAACGTCATAATGCCCAGTGCAATTTGCATACCAACCGCAACACAAATAAACAAACACCAGCGTTTCAATGCAGATGACGACCCTTTGGTTTGAAAAAACACCCAGATTGATGTCACGCCAATCAAAACACCAAAAAAGCGATGAATCCATTGCATAACATAGGGGTGTGGCTCTTCAATGGGCAGCCATTGGCCATTCATTAAGGGAAATGTATTATAGCCAATGCCGGCATCCAAACCCGCTACCACCGCCCCCAGCATAATTTGAATGCCTAGCATGCTGCATAATCCCCACAGGGCATACCGCATTCGCTTCATACAAAACAATGGGGCCCACGATTGAGCCAGCAGCCCCACACACAGCAATAATAAGGCCGTTGCCAAGGACAAATGAATCATTAAGGCATATGGGCTAACCGATGGTGCATCAACAAGCCCCGTTTGGACCATTAACCATCCCACAATACCTTGCATGACTACGCCTAAAAATACTAGACTAGCTGACCATCGGCGCTGCACACCAAATACAAGCGCCCCCAATAATGCAACCAGCCCAACAATTCGCCCCATAATACGGTGAAACCATTCCCAAAAAAAGAGCCATTTGAACTGGGTTAATGAAATACCTTGCATCACTTTTTGATACTGTGGGTAAGCCTGATACCGAGAAAACTCAACCTGCCAATCGATCCCCGTTAATGGGGGCAAAATGCCGCCAATGGGCCGCCAATCCACCATGGATAGACCTGCCTCATACAACCGGGTCAACCCACCGACCAATACTGTTGCGAATACCAGGCCAATGAGCAGCCACAGCCACGCATTAAACAGTTTAGATATGGATGGGTCGGTGTTCGGTCGCATCCAGGGACGCCTCTTTCAATGCTTCACTAAATGTTGGGTGTGGGGCACATAGTCGTGCAATATCTTCAGCGGATGCCCGGTACTCCATCGCTGTAACAGCCGAATGAATTAAATCGGCAACCCGCGGGCCAATCATATGGATGCCCAGGACTTCATCTGTTTCTGCGTGAGACAACACTTTAATAAAGCCATCGGATTCTTCTGCGGCTCGTGCACGCCCACTGGCTTTGAAGGGAAACTTGCCGGATCGATACGGGACATTAGCTGCTGTTAATTCGGCTTCTGTTTTACCCACAGCCGCAACTTCAGGCCAGGTGTACACAACCCCAGGAATGCAATTATAATCCAAATGCGGTTGCTGACCAGCCATCATCTCCACGCATATAACCGCTTCTTCTGACGCCTGATGCGCCAACATGTAGGCCTTATGGCCCCAGGGTTCCCCAGAAATCACATCCCCAATCGCATAAATACTGGGCACCGTGGTTTGATACGCGGCTGTCACCGGAATCCGACCCCGTGCATCCAACGCAATGCCCAACTCAGATACACCCAACGATTCGGTATAGGCTCGGCGACCCACGGCAACGAGAACAACTTCAGCCTTAAAGTCAACGTCTGCATTGTTTTTTTTAGCTGTTAGGGTCGCATTGGTTTTGGTGACACTGCAACCGGTTACCTCTGTGCGTGTATGAATCTGGATCCCCAGTTTTTTCAAACTTTTTTGTAGCGCACGCCCCAAATCAACGTCCATGGCAGAAATCAAGCCACTAGCGTATTCAACAATCGTTACTTCCGTTCCCAACCGGGCATACACCGATGCCAACTCAACCCCGATCACGCCACCCCCAATCACAATCATGGTTTTGGGTATCTTAGGCAAAGACAACGCCTCGGTTGACGATAGAATCCGTTTCCCATCAAACGGAACACTGGGTAGCGGTGTGGGCTCAGACCCGGTTGCAATTAAAATGCGCTTGGCTTCCAACGTTTGGGTATCCACACACACTTGATTGGGTCCAACAATCGTGGCCGACCCATGCATAACCGTAATGCCGTGCTTGTTCATTAAATAATCAATGCCACTGACGGTTGAATTTACAACATCTTGTTTGCGGGCCATCATTTGCTTGAAGTCAATGCCCAATTCTTTAACTGAAATCCCGTGGACTGAAAACTTAGACGCTGCCTGATGATAGTGCTCAGACGAATCCAATAATGCTTTGGATGGAATGCACCCCACGTTGAGACAGGTGCCGCCCAATGTTTTTCGTTTTTCAACCAAAGTAACTGTCATCCCCAATTGTGCCGCCCGAATAGCCGCTACATAGCCACCCGGGCCAGCACCGATAATTAATAAATCTACCATTGTCTAAACTCCCAATAATAGCCGTGTTGGCGACTCGATTAACGCTTTAATTCGAACTAAAAATTGAACGGCATCTTTGCCATCAATTAATCGATGATCGTACGTTAATGCAATATACATCATGGGCCGAATCACAATTTCGTCGTCCACAACAACCGGGCGCTTCACAATATTGTGCATCCCCAAAATAGCACTTTGTGGCCGATTCACAATGGGCGTCGATACCAAGGATCCAAAAACACCCCCATTCGTAATAGTAAATGTTCCACCGGCCATGTCATCGGGGGTTAACTTGCCGTCACGCCCGCGTTTGGCATAGCCTAAAATGGCTGATTCAATTTCATTAAAACTTAAGGCCTGAGCATTGCGAACAACTGGAACGACCAACCCTTTGGGTGTTGATACGGCAATCCCGATATCACAGTAATCGTGGTACACAATGGCATCCGGCTCAAACTGAGCATTAATTAATGGAAACTGCTGCAGGGCATCGCACACAGCTTTGGTAAAAAAGGACATAAAGCCCAAGCCCACGTCATACTTTTCTTTAAAGGCATCTTTGTACTCGCTACGCAACGCCATGACAGCGACCATATCCACTTCGTTAAATGTTGTTAGTAGTGCCGCTGATTGCTGAGCGTCGATCAATCGAGTGGCAATGGTTTTTCGCAAGCGACTCAACCGCTCCCGACGCACCACACGCTCGCCAGCATTGCGGGGTGCCGGCTGTTCAACAGGGGCTTCTGTAGGGGCTTCCGTGGTTGATTCCGCTACGGGTACCGAAGCCGCACTTGGAACATCGGATTTAATAATCCGGCCATTGCGACCCGTTCCGGTAACAGCATTGGCATCAATCGCACGCTCACGAAGCAATTTTGCTGCGGCCGGTGACGGATGGCCGCCTGGCTGAGTAGCCGAAGGCGTCGCCGTTGGCGATTCAGCCGGGGGTGGCTCAGCCGCTTGTTGAGCCGGCACTGGGGCTTGGTCAGACGGCTCAATGTGGCCGATAACATCTCCAACCGATACGGTTCCATCTTCAATTGTAACGCGCAAAATGCCCGCTGCTGGGGCATTAATATCCATAGACGCTTTATCGGTCTCAAGTTCCAATAAGGCATCATCCAACGCAACATAATCCCCATCGGCTTTATACCAAGAAGCAATGTCTGCCTCTGTAACGCTCTCACCGGCTGCTGGTACTACAATGTCCACGGTCATTTTTATACTCCTTTAAATGCTGATTCAATCAAACTGTCCTGCTCTTTGGCATGCGTTTTTGCATTACCAGCCGCCGGACTGGCGCTCACTTTACGCGATACGCACTGAATGCCTTCAAATAGTGTTGGCATCGACTGAGACAAATACCACCAGGCACCCATATTTTTAGGCTCTTCTTGGACCCACACATAAGATTTTGCAGACTTGTATCGTTGTTGAATCGCTTGCAAGGCTGTTTCGGGCAATGGATACAGCTGCTCCAAGCGAACCAATGCGACAGAATTAATGCTGTTGGCATCGCGGTATTGTTTTAGGTCATAATATAATTTACCGGAACATACCACGACTCGCTTAACCGTACTTGGCTTCACGAATGCATCATCAATCACTTCTTGAAACCCACCTTTAGTGAGGGATTCAACGGGTGACATAACATCCGGATGGCGCAACAGACTTTTGGGGGACATCACCACCAAGGGAATTCGAAATGGGTTTTCGATTTGACGCCGCAACGCATGGAAAATGTTTGCCGGCGTTGTGATGTTGGTGATGTACATGTTGTTTTCGCCACATAATTGTAAAAACCGTTCCAGCCGTGCACTCGAATGCTCTGGCCCCATCCCCTCATAGCCGTGAGGCAACAACAACGTTAGCCCACTCCACCGATGCCACTTAGACGCCGATGAACTTAAAAATTGGTCAATAACAATTTGAGCCCCATTGGCGAAATCTCCAAATTGAGCCTCCCAAATAACCAAGTTATTGGGTTGTGCCCACGAGTAGCCAAGTTCAAACCCTAGCACACAGTATTCCGATAGCATGGAATTGTATACGGTAAATGGCGCTTGTTTCTCATGAATATGATTCAAGGGAATGTAGGGAATCTCTTCTGTTTCATGCTTTAA
>JAQCBC010000020.1 GCA_027621615.1 bacterium | reverse complement strand
TTTCTGACAGAGCCCTCACCTTTTAAAACATAATTAAGTAAATACATTGGCTTGACAAATCCTCTCAATTTTTTATTTTTTTAAATAATTATGACATAAAACATAATTCAATAGTCAATAGCTAAGATTTAAATTGTTAATAGTGTGAACGACCCGGGTAACGGAGTCGGTAGACAAATAATGCTTATTTGATAAAACCCAAGGGGTGTGTGACAATACATACAGCTATTTATGACATACATTGTGGCCGGTAAATTTAAAAAACGAAAGCTTGTCCAGGGAAAAAACCCACGGGTTCGGCCCACCAAGCATGTGGTTCGCGAAGGTATTTTTAGTGCCTTGGGGGCCATGGACGGCCTGCATTTTTTAGATTTATGTGCGGGTATCGGTGCCGTTGGATGTGAGGCGTTGTCTCGAGGCGCTGAGCGAGTCGTATTGGTGGATAGTGATACCACCGATTTAATGCGTGTGGCCGACTTGTTTCCCAATGAGCCGCTACACATTGTGCGCCAATCCGCGCAACGCTATCTTCAGCAAAGTTCAGAAAAATTTGATATTATTTATATGGACCCTCCTTGGGATCAACCCCATCTTTATGCAGCCATTATGACACAATTGGAAACCCATGATTGCATGCAGCCCAATGGCCGACTCGTTGTTGAGGCAACGAAACGATTTGAGTTCCCTGTATTTTATGGACAACCGCCCCAGCGCATATACCGCTATGGACAAACCGTGGTGGGGGTGTATCAGCGATGAGCATTGCGATTTACGCCGGTAGTTTTGACCCCATTACCAATGGCCATGTGGATATTGTGATGCGTGCCAATCAGGTGTTTGAGCACATTGTGGTGTTGGTGATGCAGCATTCTCAAAAAACGGGTTGGTTATCGTTGGAGCAGCGCGTGGCGTTGGTTCAGGAAACGTTTTCAGATCACCCCAGTATTACGGTGGAAACGGCTTCGGGCTTGTTGGCGCAGTATGCCCAAAAACGGGGGATTCAAACGCTAATTCGGGGGCTTCGGGCCGTGTCAGATTTTGATTACGAAGCCCAGATGGCGCTGGCCAACCGGGATATTTGCCCGGGCTTGGATACCGTGTTTTTTATGACCAGCAAAGAGTACGCCTATCTCAGTTCTAGCGTGGTTCGTGAGATGGTTCAGCATCAAGCGAGCGTTGCCCACTTGGTTCCAGCGCCAGTACAGGGTATGATAGAGTTATGAACAAAGCCACGGTGTTGGGTATGTTGGATGCCTTGGAAACAATGGTTTTAGATGGCCGATCAATTCCACTGACCGATTATGTCGTATGCGATACCAAAAAAGTACTGATGCTGGTGTCTCAGTTGCGGACCAATATTCAGCAATTGCCCGATGAAACATTGCCCACAGAGACTATGGAAACGCAATCCACAGCCACTAAAATTCGCCAAGAAGCCAATGCCTATGCGGACCAAGTGCTGTCTAAATTGCTGTTGGTTGTCACAAAAGTTCAAAAGCATGTTGTGGGCATGGAGCGAACATTAGAAACCAGTCGAGAGTTGTTGCATGAGCAGGAGGATCATCATGAATCGAAAGAATCGTAGTTGGGATGCGTTGCGGCCCATTCATATTCAACGCAATTATTTAAGTCAGGCCGGCGCATCTGTGTTGGTGGGGTATGGCAATACGACGGTCTTGTGCACGGCCAGTATTGAAGAGTCCGTGCCGGGGTTTTTGCGTGGGCAAGGCCAAGGCTGGGTTACGGCGGAATACGCCATGTTGCCCGGTGCCACCCGCCCCCGATCTCGGCGGGAGTCCAAATCGGGCAAACAAACGGGCCGAACCCAGGAAATACAACGCTTAATTGGACGCGCCTTGCGCTCCGTGGTGGATATGCGCCTGTTGGGGGAAATTAGCATTGTGATTGATGCGGATGTGCTTCAGGCCGATGGCGGGACCCGGACGGCGGCCATTACGGGTGGCATGATCGCTTTGTCAGATAGTATTCAGCATTGCTTAGCGAATAACATGATTCGTAAAAATCCCATTCGGGAATGGTTGGCAGCCGTTAGTGTGGGTATGCAGAATGGCCAGGTGTTGCTGGATCTGGATTATGAGGAAGATGCAATTGCTGATGTGGATATGAATGTGGTGATGACCGAATCCGGACGGTTGGTCGAGGTTCAAGGAACGGCGGAGCATCGGGTTTTTGATCGGGGACAGTTAAATGAAATGTTGGATGTGGCAGAATTGGGAATCAATCAACTTCTTCAGCAGGCCAAACAGGCTTAGGAGATGGCGGTTACAGAATTTCGGTTTTTAAAGCGGCATTATGATATGCTATCGGCTCAAGTATTAAAAAATCATCCGAATGAAACGGGAGGCTTTTTGGGCGGTAAGGAAGGAGCCATTCAATTGGTGTTACCGGTATTTAACCAAGTCGTGGAGAATAAACAGGCCCGGTTTGGGATTCAGTCCGAGGATATTCATCGTGCGCATGAACTGTGTGCAAAATATGGCATGAAATACTATGGCATGTATCACAACCACCCCTCCGGAGTTAATCGGCCGTCGTTTCAAGATATGAATCATGTTCAGCGCTACTTATTTATTTTGACCCTGAATCATCGCAATGTCTTAAAAATAACAGCCTATCGTGCGGCGGGCCGCCAGCCCATCCCGGTCCCTGTGGTTGTTGTGGCGTCTATGGGGGTTGAACCTTCGGCGCGTTCAGACCAACCGACAGGCGTGTATGAAGAGTTGGATTATTTAAACAACCAATTGCATGGACTTCGGACACAATCACTCCAATATCCTCGGTACGATGCGGATGACCGTAGTTCCGGAACGACATTTAATACACTGGCTTAGCCTATAACGACGTTAGCCGCTTCCATTCATGTTGCGCTTGTTTGGCATCGGTGTTAGGGCTCTCGCCCATTCGATCGTTGGGCTCGACTGTGTAGCCACGGGCTATAATGTTGGCAATGGCATCCTTGGGATCTGGTGCATGTTGCTGAATCTGGCAAGCCGTTCGAAAATCCGTGCTGGCGAGTTTTTCGATGACATGCAAAGCCAACGCCCAAAGCGTATCAAAGTATTGGTGTTTTTGATCATGGCCATGGGTAATCAAGAGCCATCCATCAGCCTGGGCCTCTGAGGATGGGTAAGGAATGGTAGGGATATTCAATATACTGGGTGCATAAGAGCTTGTATTGATCGTCTCCCGAGAACTTTTTGATGTCGGCGCGAAGCGCATCAATACGGGCACGGTCGAGTCTGTGATTCATGGGGTTTTTGATTTTAACGGATTTTCAGAGCTCCTTCTTGGTGTTGTAGTAGCATTTTTGTTTTGGTTTATCAACAATAAGTGTATCTGTATTCGTTAGGACAAAGTTAATCGATGATTTAGTTTTACAAATAGCTTTGATTTGCCCATCAAGAGTCGTGTCGTTGTGTTCAAATTGAATCCAAGATCCCGCAGTTACCCAGGTGTTGTCTAGGGCTGTGTATACACACACAAATTGGGAGGGTCCTAATTCTTTGGCGATTTGGGGAATTGATCTAATTGCGTGAGTCGTTTGCATGATTGTAAAACCCCTGATCATGTCCAACCACAATGGTAAAATCCAAGGGCTTATTCGGACGGTCATAGACAATAATATTATCGGCGGAGATATGAAGCTCTGTGGCCAAGGCCATGGCTTTAGTCAGATTACCTTTCCAGTCCACAAGCAAGGTTTCTGGGTAATTAAAATGAGCGGCGTTGTCCATGTTGGGTATATACACATGGTAGTCTTGCAGTTGGGTAGACACGTCAGCGGCTGAACCGGCGAGGCCGTTGCCATTGAGAATTTCAACCCGTAAGCCAGCCAATACTTTGGGGTCAGCGGTATCGGTTTCATTGACCACTTGATTTTGGTATACGCGACTCATCTCTTTTGAGGTGAGTGTGCGCCGATTGGGGATGCTTGCACGGTTAGATGGGGTCTCTTTGAAGCCGAATAAAGTTTGTTCAATCATGTGGTCAATCGCTGCAAAATCCGGTCGCCAGTAACTGACTCCATCGACCAAAACAACCGCACCGGGAATCACAGCGGTTTCAATGGCTTTGGTTTTGGCTACGGATAAAAAGTGCATGGCTAGGCGGGTCATGGTGGATACAGGCAAATCCGTTGTAATGGCATCGCCCAATTGGGCAATTAAGCTTGGGACTCGCAGCAGTTGTGCTGGTTTTAGAAATTGCCGAATCCCCGCTCGAACAAAGGCCTGCTGGCGGCCAATTCGTCCAATATCGCCATTGGCATCTTGACGAAATCGCAGATAGGATACCGCATCGTGCCCCATGAGAACTTGGGTTCCTTGTTTGATATTAATATCCAGTCCGCCGGCTAAATCAGAATACAGCAAATCGGTGTCTACCGTAATTTCAATGCCGCCAATGCGGTCAATGAGTTCAGCCAGCTTGGTGCTGTCAACTTGGATGTAGTGATGAATGGGGATATTTAAAAAGTTGGAAACCGTTTGTTGCAACAAATCAGTGCCCCCGCGTGCATAGGCATGGTTAATTTTAGAAATCCCCACATCTGGAATTTGCACGCGGGTGTCGCGTGGAATGGAAATAACACCGGTTCGGTTTCGGATGGGATCCACATGCACGATCATGATGGAGTCGGAGCGTTGGGAATAATGATTTCGGTCAATGCCAAAGACTAAAATATTCGTACCGTGGATCGATTGCTTGGGCATCCACGATAACAATTGCTCAATCACAACCAGCTGGCTAGCCATGCCAACAATCAGCCCCCCTACAATTAGGCCTGTCAAACCGGCGCTTATACACCAGGCAAGCCCCCATAACAGGCGATGTTTGGGAAACTTAAACTGGCCGTAAATCATGGGGATTACAGGCCAATATTGGGCCGTTTTCGATAATCATTTAAGCAGGCTTGCGTTGCCCAGAAGCACTGATCCCCATGCTCATGGACCAACAGTTGGGCAATAATAGCCGTCGCTTTATCTAGGTTTTCGTAGGCCGATTGTCGGGCAACGGCATGCCACGCACCATCGCGATTGGGTTCGCAAAAATCGGCGACAAACAACACTTGGGTTAAGGGACGCATCCGAGCCCGTCCCGTCGTATGCCACCGCATGGCATTGAGCACTCGGGTGTTGGTTGTGATGCTTAAGGCTTGGCGGGGCCCCACCAAGGCATGCCACACGTTGGGGTAGCGGTCATACAGGGATGGGCGGCACAAATGGGGCGGAATCCCCCTTGCCGCTAGCGTTTCTGGGGTATCGTATTTGGCGTTGTCGTGGAGTAAACCGGCTAAATAGGCATCCAGGGGGTGGTCCAATTCATGGAACAGAGCCAATTCATAAGCCAGTTCCGCAACGCGCCGGCTATGCTGTGCCCGTTTGTCGGGTAAGATATCTTGGATCCAGTTCCAAGCAGCGGCGTTTTTTGGATCGGTTATTGGCATGGTGTTGTATGGGAGTGTTGCTGCGGATGCTTTTGTATAAAATGCTCTTCTTTGAAAAAAATATCGGCAATAATCCGGTCAATAATGAGCCGAACGCGGTGATCCAATTCGGTACCGGGGCTGTAGTCTGCTTTTGCCAGGTAATCAATCCGATCATCAGCTAGGAGTGCTTCGCATGCGGCATGCGTTTGGGTGTCTTTGTGTACGGCAACCGCATAGCCCCCATTGCGACGGGCCACACTCATACACGGCACATCGGTGCTTCCATCCCCAATGTAGACAATATTTGAAAACGGGATGGGGCGTTCGGCATACGGCATTACGTCATTGATGGGTTCTCGAACATCTTCATGCCCTTTGTTAATGCGAAATAAATATTGTGTTTTGGTGGTGTCGTTCACAACAATAGTGGGAAATTTGGGCAGGCCATCGGTGGCGCAAAAGTAATATTCGGAGCCAAACATGTTGGCAAAATGATGGCGAATGGTGATGCCGTCTAAAATATCTTTTAGCCCCGCTGAAATAATATAATGCTTAATCTGTACCCGGCCATTGGATTGGGTATGCACATAGTGATTGATGTGCTCAAACCAGATTGAAACGCCAGGGAAATAAGGGATCCCTGCCGCCAATTCCCCCAACCGTTGCTGAGTAATTCGGCCGCCGGCTTTGGCCATTTTTTCAATGAGTAACCGCATGTACGTGAGCATGGGGTCGGCTTTGAGCCGGTGGGCTTCTTCGGTGCATTCATGCCAAAAAGCCACGGGGTCTTCGCCTAGTTCAGGCAAAATCGTATATTCTTGCATGGCCTTGGGTGACAACGTTCCATCAAAGTCATAGACCAACGCAATGGTGGTTTGATGAAACGGAGTCTTCATGCTTTAGTACACATCCATATCGGGGTCAACATCGATTGCCCATTGGTTCATGCCACCCGTTAGATTGTAGGTATCGGAAAATCCATACTCGGAAGCGAGCACTGCGGCCTGATGGCTGCGTCCCCCACTGCGACAAATAAAGACGGTGGGGTGGTTGGGGTCTAATTTATCCAGATCAAAATCCAGGTCGCCCAAGGGAATATGCTGGCTGTTGGCAATTTGACCATAGACCAACTCATGGGCTTCGCGCACATCAATGAGGACCAGCTTGTCGCCATTATCCAGGCGTGATGCCAACTCAGTGGCAGACAGTTCTGTAATCATTTTATTGTTTAACTCCTAATGTTTAATTGAACATTATTATTCATAGTTACTGTATCGTGAAACGCAGTTCGGCGCAAGTTTATCGCTCTGAAAGAGACAACCTGGTTTTAATGCTTGTGGGTGAATCTGGTACCATGGTAAGCATGATGGTAGTCGTTAATCAACGGGATTTGTTTCAGTCAGCCGCTCAACACATGGCATACGATACACAGCAGTTGGATCGCCAACCCGATTGGTTGGCAGAGTATTATCGGTGGCCCACGCCGTCGGTGACGTATACCTACAAACAAACATTGCCCCCCGAGTTGGCTGTGATTGACCATGCGCAGCGATACACCGGCGGTGGCATGGTGTTTCATTGTCCCGGCGATATTGTGGTGTGTTGCGTGGCGGTATTGGATCATCCAGATTTACCCAAAAAGCTCAAAGACAAGGTGGCGGTGACCCAGCGGCATATTCAAGCGGCCTTGGCGCGCTGTGGGGTGACAACCCAACTGAATCCCGATGCTGGCCCCCGAGATTTGATGTTTTGTCAGGCCTATCATAGTCCGTATGAGCTGTATTATCACGGCCAAAAAATTGTGGCTTTATCGCTGCGGTGCACCCGAACGCATTGTTTGATCCAAGGCATTATTCATTTGCAGCCCACACGTCGCTGGTTTTCACTGTCAAAGGGCTATGAATCGGTGGCGGTGCATCGGGTACCCGATGTGGATGTGAATGCCTTGTTGGCGCAGCTTCACGCATGATTGTGGGGATTGATGAAGCGGGTTGTGGGGCGTTGGCCGGGCCGGTAGTCGCAGCGGCTGTTGTTTTGAATGCGCCGGTACCCGGGGTTGCAGACTCTAAAACATTAACGCCCAAGCAGCGTGCGTCTCTGTACGCAACGATTGTCCAAAACGGGACGGTGGGGGTGGGCTGGATGCACGCTCCGATTGTGGATCGGGTGAATATTTTACAGGCAACATTAATGGCCATGCGCCAGGCATTTGACCGATTGGCGCGGTGTGTGGATACCATTCAGCAGGTTGTTGTGGATGGCAATCGGGTACCCTATTTGAGTACAAACGCTCCCGTTTATGCCGTGATTCGTGGGGATCAAACCGAGGCATCCATTGCGGCAGCATCGATTGTAGCCAAGGTCGTTCGGGATCGCTACATGCAGTATTTGGATGCTCGGTTCCCCGGCTATGGGTTTGTTCAGCATAAGGGGTATCCCACCCAGCGGCATCGCCGAGCCATTGGGGCTTGCGGCCTGGCACCGGTGCATCGGCAATCGTTTCAGCTTCAATGACTCGGTATCGGTATCAATTGGGCCAAGCCGGAGAGGCGGTGGCAGCACAGTATTTTTTATCCAATGGCTATCGGGTCTTGGCGCGTAATTTTCGGACGCAATTTGGCGAGGTGGATGTGATCGTTCAGCCCTTAGATCAACCGGACTTGGTGGTTATTGTAGAAGTCAAAACCTACCATACGAACCGCATAGACCCGGTGTGGTCCATAACACCCAAAAAGTACCAACGCTTGGTGCACATGGCAACGGTGTATCAAGGCATTCATAACTGTGAGGATGTCCAGTTTCGCTTTGACTTGGTGTTGGTTAAGGCTGGGTTTGTGTATCGCCATCTTGAGGCGATTTAAATGTAACAGTATATTTAGAATCGCATGGACGCAAGTGGCGGGTCATTCACGTAAGCTCAAGGTTATTCCAAAATAGTAAAGGCAGGTATCTTAGATAATAATGTATTTAAAGTAGTGCTCTTATTTTGGTTAAAAAAATCAGTTACGTTATTGTAGTGATCAATTTGATTAGCCATTTGACCGATTCTTGTTTTAGAGTTCTGATAAGGATCGCAAAAAATTCCTATTGTTACATGATCCGAGTAATCCCAAGCGGTATCTTTTGTGGCATTTAAATATGCGAATAAACCTTTTGGTGATTCACAGAGCTTTATATCCGATAGGGCCTGGTTCAAAATTGATTTAACAATACCTAAATGGATGCGTTTTATGTTGTTGGGTGGTGACTCCAGTTGATTTATTTTATCTATATCCTCTCTAGTTAATTCGTTCTTTAAGTGACCTGCATCATCAATGGCAATGTTTAGATGCCCGGTGTTCGTCAAAATGTTAAGTTTACACAATTTTTCCCAAATTAAAGAGGACGTTCTAATTGCGTTAGCATCATTAATTTTATCCTCAGTAACAAATGCTCGTTTTGGAATAGTGCTCAAAATAGGCAAATCTCCAAAAGTCTCTCCTAAACGTTTCAATCCCGCCCCACAAGAATGCTGCACTGGAAAATTAAGTTTTTCTATATGATTCATTACAAAATTGAAATCGTCTTGTGTCAATGTACACGTGAAATGATTTCCGCTATTCTTTAACAATTTGTTGCCCATAACCTCCCAACTGCCACTTAAATAAGCAAATAGAAGTAGCTGGTTTGATGATAAATAAAAGTCCTCGTCAGAACCATAGTTGATTGGGGGAAGTTTACCCTGCTTTTCAAGATCGGTAAGCTCATTAAAACTCGTAGCATTCCCAGAGGGATTGTTTTTGCATTGAAGAAAAGTATATCGAACCGTGGCTGCATAACATTGATCAACATGCTGATAAGCATCCGTGTTAGTAAATTTAGCCGCATTAGTAGAAGGCTTACGAGTAATCCATTGGGGTGCTTCTAAAGCAGTGCTTCTTTGGGTTACTTCAATAGGTGGTTTCATGGTATTCACAGTAACCTCCTCCATCATTTCCATCGGTATCGTCTCTGATGAAGTGATAGGAACAGGCGGCGCTGGTTGTGCTGCTGCTCCAAGTTCCATTGTTTCTGCTGGTAGTGTTCGTGTTGCCTGTGCTGATGCTGTTGATGCTTCTGTTGAAGTGGCGGATCTTATTTTCGAGAAAGAGCTTAATAAATTGCATA
>JAQCBC010000019.1 GCA_027621615.1 bacterium | reverse complement strand
CCCGCAGATACCACAAAGGTACCCAGGCTGAGCCAAGTAACTGTGATGGTCCACGTTGGGTTGGGATGCGCCAGCCAATACCCCCACACCACCGTAATCACTTGCATTAGGCTAATCCGTAATTTGATGATATCCAGACTATCGGTAATAAATTGCTTCACGAATGCGATGGACTTAGTGCGCGTAAACACGTGTCATACCGTGTGGATAATTGGGGGTCATCGTAGGTTTCCATGATGTAATCTGCCCATTGTGCACCGGTACAGCCATCGGCGTGACCCGTCAAGTTTAAAGCCTTTTCCAATGAACAAACCGTCATTGCTTGTTCCAATTGCTTGGCCTCTTTGGGGTATCCAATGTGGGATAACAGCAATTGCGCAGCTTTAATCATTGAAGATGGGTCCGCATACTGCGCTCGATTTTCTTCAATCATCCGTGGGGCACTGCCATGAACCGCTTCAAACATCGCCCATCGATCCCCAATATTGGCACTCCCAGCTGTTCCAACCCCGCCTTGAATTTGCGCCGCTTCATCACTCAAAATATCTCCATACAAATTGGGCATCGCCAACACTTCAAACTTGGATTGAGTCGCGGGGTTAATGAGATTGGCCGTCATGATATCAATGTACCATTCATCGCACTGAATGCCCGGATACTCCGCCGCGATCTCTTTTGCGATGGCTGAAAATAACCCGTCGGTTGTTTTTACAATATTGGATTTGGTCACAATGGTGACTCGAGACCGCCCATTGGTTTTCGCATGCTCAAAAGCTGCTCGAATGAGTCGCTCAGAGCCAGGGCGTGTGGTTACCGTGAAGTCAATACCCACGGTTGGGTCAACATGAAAGCCATGCGAGCCCAGCATGTAGGACCCTTCAGTATTTTCCCGATACAAGACCCAATCAATGCCCAAGCTGGGCACCCGAATTGGACGCACGCAGGCATATAAATCCAATTCTCGGCGCATGGCCACGTTGGCACTTTCAATATTGGGCCACTGGTCGCCTTTTTGGGGTGTTGTCGTTGGCCCTTTGAGGATAACATCGCAGGCTTTGAGCTGCGCCAAAACAGAATCGGGAATGGCTTGTTTGTGCGCCGCACGGTTTTCAATGGTTAGGCCATCAATAATTGAAAATTGAATCCGTCCGCTTTGCACCGCTGAACCGAGACTATGCTCTAAAAATCGCTGCGCTTGCTGACAAATTTCAGGGCCAATACCATCGCCGTAACACACGCCAATCGTGATGGTTTTTTGGGCGCTGTAATCCACGGCGGCGGATGTTTTTAGCAAAGTCTCAACCCGATCCAATTGCTTGGATACAATCGGTTTGAATCGGGCACAGGCCTGCTCCAAAACGGCCGATCGGCTGGTGGATTCCCGTTGCTTAAAGGCGTCTATGGTGTTATGCATCAACATGGCCACCGTCATAGGACCCACGCCACCCGGAACCGGTGTAATGGCCGAGGCAATCGGAGCAACCGCATCCGTGTCCACATCGCCAACCAAGCGGTATCCTTTAGGGGTATTGGCATCGGGTATTGAGTTTATGCCCACATCAATCACCACAGCGCCTGGCTTAATCATGTCTGCGGTAATAAAATGGGCCTTACCAATTGCCGCTACAACAATATCCGCCTGACGCACAAGGGCGGGTAAATCTTGGGTTCTGGAATGGGCGATCGTAACTGTGCAATTGCCGTAGGCACTGGATTGCACCAATAAAGCAGCCATGGGTTTGCCTACAATGTTGCTGCGCCCCACCACCACGGCATGCTTGCCAGTGGTTTCAATGTCATAGTGTTCTAAAAGCTTGATGACCCCATAGGGTGTGCAGGGGCGAAAAGCCGGTTTGCCAATGAGCAACTGCCCCACGTTATAGGGATGAAACCCATCCACATCTTTGGTTGGGCTAATGGTGTTAATTACCATGGCTTCGTCAATATGATCGGGTAAGGGGAGTTGAACTAAAATACCATCCACATGGTCGTTGCCATTGAGCTCATGAATCAATGCTTCCAACTCAGCTTGGGAGACCGTGTCGGGCAATTGGTAGTCAAACGACTGAATGCCCACTCGGGAACACATTGTTTTTTTTGTTTTGACATAGGCGTGGGATGCGGGGTTGTTGCCCACCAACACAACCGCAAGGCCCGGGGCTCGTCCGCTGTGTTGGGCTAACTGGGTTTCCAGTTCATGAACAATGGCTTCAGCGGTTGCTTTTCCATCTAAACGGGTGGTCATGATAGGCTGCCATGGGTGACAAATCGCTCGTTGTCTTCGACGCCCCCTTCGTATTTATTGTAGGTGCCGTCGCGATACCCGTTGTTTTGGCGGTGGTGATTGAGTTTGTTTTTTTTCGTATACAAGTCAATAACATCGTGTGCATCAAGCCCCACAATCGTACACATAGACACCCAAAAGTGAAGCATATCAATTAACTCAACTTTAACGTTGTCCCAATTATCCTCGCCTTTTTTCCACCATTTCCAGCTCAAACTGTCGACAGCTTCTGCTGATTCTTGGCGCAAGGCACGCTCAAACCGTAGAAACCACATTTTTCGAAGTTCCGGGTCGTTGCGGATATCCTCATATAATGTAGGAATTACTTTTTTATTCAGTTCAACTTGTTCATTAAAAATATCATGTAGTGTCATTGTTAATCCTTTTGATTATTAATTCGCTGGCAATAATAAAGAGATAAAACTCACAAATCAATACGCTTATTATTATACCAATATACAGGGTCATACCCACAACCCCTTGGGGCAAGATCTGGCGAATCAGTGGGGATGCAATAGCGTTAAATCCGAATAAGATTAAAAAAATGCTTTGTAAGACAGTGTAATGACGATTGAATTGGGGCGTGCCCATGTAGGAAAATCCAGCCGCAACTAGCCCAGAGGCTATAAAGCGATAGTTGTTTGGAATACCGGGTATGATAACCGATGCGATTGCAATAACAATGATCGAAAAACCAATGGGTAAGAGTGTTCGATTTATTAACTTTGGCCATCGACGCATAAGGAGTAAAGCAAACACTTGAAGGCCAATGCCGGTTACCAGTAATACCCATGTGTTCATGATACAAGCGTATCAAATATAAGGGTAAACATCAATTTTTGAAACTTTAAAAAATTTTTTTTTTATCAAGCTCCCAAACTTGAAAGAACCTCTCCCTGCAGAGCAGGGAAAGGAAAGCAAAATTGCCGAGGGGAGGGACAATTTGCTTAGTTACTAAAAAGTATACAAGTGAGTTTTTAGTTTATGCAATAGCCAGTCGGGCATGATTATGCTTTTTAAAAGAGTAAAAAACCAAAAAAAACCTTATTTAACCTTATATTCTTGAATCAAATCACTTGTTTTTTTGTTAAAAACATAGACTTAAATCCCATGCGTTTGGGATTCAAATGGTAAAAACGTTGATAAACGAGGTGGTTTAGGCTGATGGTTGTGCTAGCCAGCTGCCAATAGTAATAGGCTTTTTGGGCTTGATTTAACTGAAAGTAACAGTCTCCAGTATTCAAACAGGCTAAGCCATAGTACACGGATTTTTTTTGAGTGAGTGCGAGCCATTCAGGCAACGCTTCAGAAAAATTGCGATGAATCAAATGAACACACGCCGCGGTTAGTCCCGATTCTGGTGCTGGAGACTCTGTTAAAATGCTTTGGGTAACGGCGGCATTGTGATGGGCAACGGGATGCTCGTTGTTGAGCTGTATGGCTAGCTCAAAACTTTGGTTGGCATCTCGAATGTTATGATGCAAGCTTTGGGAAATGCCGGTATCGTTGTGGTGGTTGGAAAAATTAAGATTGGTATAATTGCGTTGCTTTTGTGTAATAAGCGCCACCGGTGGCAAGGCAATTAAATGGGGGGATTGGTTGCGCCAGCTGAGAGCAACGCCCAGCAGTTTGGGTAAGGATTGGTGCAATTGGCGTTGGTGCACATCGTGACCAAGTTCTGTAATCCCGGGGGTGTCGATTGCGGTTTGCATGAGTTGGCGGTGGTAGCGCATGGCGGCGGCATCGTCTCCCGCATGAATAGCGGCGCAAACAAGCCAAAATAATGTTTGGGAATTGGGGGACTCGGTGTAACTGCTTGCCAATGTATCCATGGCCAGTGAATACAAGCCATCTTCTAAAAAACATCGCCCAATTAATTGCTGGGGTTTGGGTTTGCTGATGAATCGAATTTTTTGAAAGTGGGCAATGGCATCGGATAGTCGTTCATCTCGAAAAGCCAGAAGCCCGAGTTGATAGTGGGTTTTAGGGGATTGTGTGGTGAGTCGATTGCGTTGCTCCGTGCCCCAGTAAGCGTGAGCATCCATTAAAGCGTTATGATACGCAATGGTGTATGGGTAGCGTTGAATTAAATCCACTAAAATGCGAACCATAGCGGGGTAATGACGGGTTTGCTTGGCAAGCTCACTGCTTAGCAATAAGGCTTTTGCATGGTACGAGGTTTCGGATAACTGATCCAATGTTGGTTGAGCCAGGGCGTACTGCTGGGTCTGAATTAACCATTGGGCATATAAATACAGCCCGACGGGATTCTCATGGGTCCCAATCCGATGCATTAAATCGTGAAGCGCCGGGCTTGGCTCCACGTGGTCTGTGGCCAATAGCGTCGATAAATGCGTGTACGCAGCGTGATCGTGGTTATGATCAAATAAAATGTCCAATAAGAGGATTTGATGGCCAATGGCTATGCGATGATGAGATAGCGTATGCTGCGTTGTGGTAATCCAGAGTTCGGTATCGGTGTCGCACAGGGTGAGGCTCAAAAGACGTTGATTAATGTGCATGTACTGCTCTTCATTCCACGGGATATGGGTGTAGATGGTTAACCAGAGAACCCAAAATCGAGCATGATCCGGGTAATGTTCGGTTGCGAGCCTGAAGCAGGCATCCATGGTTTCGGGGCAGTCGGATGCACGGACCTGTAGAAGAACGGCGTGGATGGCATCGGGTTCAGATTCTTGAATTAATAATTGGATCAGCCACTGGTAACTGTGCCCACAGTGTTTGTGCTGACGCAGTAATCGTTTTAAGCCGTGTATGGCGTGGTTTCGGGCGATATCCGATTCTTTTGCATAGGCGTAATAGGCCTCGGCGGCTGGGTGATATTGGTGATTGGCTTGATAGGCCAGTGCGGCATCCATATAATACGGACTTAAAGATCCGGTGGATTGTCGCCAATGTTCATAAAACCAAACCAAATCAGCAGCGGTTCCGTGATCGGCATAAAATTTGGGCAATGAATCAATAATAATGGGAAACCAAAACCCATGCTTAAGCGCCGTTTCAAATTGGTCAATAATCGGTTCAGGGGGTTGTGATTGATAATAGAGTTTGTCCAGCAAAACATAACTGGGAATATAGTCAATTTGAGTATCTAGAATATCAAGGCAGGCTTCCAGCGCATTGGCATAAAAACCAAAGTCATAGTACAGTTGAGCAATCGTGTGATGCAAATCCGCATCGGCTAAGTTGCCCATTAAAGTTCGGTACAATGGGATTAATGTTTGAAAGAATTCAGGGGTGTTTTTTTGAATTTTTTCTTTGCAAAATTCATAAAGAGGCCCTCGATCAGACTGTTCTAAAAGGCTGTCGAGTACGGTGCTCAATTTAGGTTAATTTGTCTTTTTGCTGCTCAATGCGTGTTCGACGCTTGGCAGCCTTCACTTTCCGCTTGCGAACATTGGATGGCTTTTCATAAAACTCTTTTGTTTTGCAGGCTAAAATTGTTTCTTTGGAATCGCGCTTGAATTTGCCCAATAGCTGTTCCAATGATGATTTTCGTTTTCTTTCCATGTTAACTCCTTGTTGTTATTTAATGTATGGCAAGCATAAGCTCGTCCAATTGTAGTTTTATATTACAATTATACTGTATTTTCTTAATTTTTTCGACAATTAGATTCATGATTGGGGAAAACTGATTGCGTTTAACCAAGCTATCAAGCCAAGATAATAGTTGATATTCACAATATTTTTTATTCTTTGCCATGATTTCTGACTGCGAAAACCGATCAATTAATGAATACTGCTGCAGTGTCTCAAATGCAATCAGCGGCGGTTCTGAGTCGCCATAATCGCTGTGCAGGGGGCTGGGCATACCCGCTGTTTGCTTGGCTTGATTCAAATAAATGTGGTGGCATCGGGATCGAATGGTGTCCAAGACATCCGTGGTGGGGGCAGACAAAATGGTACTAATATTGGGCGGCGGTTCTTCTAAAAATTTGAGTAAGGCATTGGCAACCGATGCATGCAAGCGATTGGCCGATGGAATCCATACAAGTGTGTGGGTGTGGGTGCCAGAACGGGTATCGCTATGCAAGGCTCGAATGTGCTCAATACGAATAGGGTCTTCCAATAACGGCATGCACAACGTGGACGCTTGAGCGTCAATCCAATCGCGAACACGATGGGTTAAGTTGGACCCCGGGGATCCAATGACTAAGTAGGCACAACCGATGGGAATCTTAGTTGGTAGCAAGGGCAATAATACTTAATAGACCGGCACCCAAGGCAATCCAACGCGTTTGGGTTTCGCGTTTCTGGAGTTTCAGGTGCTCCTCAGCCAAGGTGTCGTGTGCGCTGCGAAGAGTCATGTAATCAGTTGTTAATCCGGTTTGGGCATCGGTGAGCTGGGTGATGTCGGATTCCACATTAACAATATAGGTTTTAAATGAGTTGCTTAAGTGCAGCAATTCTTCAAAATCACTTTGAGACAAATTAAAATATTTTTGTTTGATTTTAGAATCAAATTTTTGAATAATAGTGGCCATATCCTGTCGGCTAATGCTTTGGGTGGGATTGAATCGGTTTTGGCTGTCCAGAACCATGTAGCCGGCGTCTAAAGACTGTTGAATGGCGGGGTACGATCGGTTGCTAACAGCAACATCTTGAATCGACGAGCCAAACGCACTCGCAGAAATTAACACGACTATGAGAAGTTTGTATTTCACCATAATTTAGTCTATCCCAAGTGCCAGTGAATGTAAATATTTTTGGGTTCCGATACCGGCATAGGATTCGATGAGGGTCAGTTGTGTGTCGCTGATGTGGTGGCTGCCGTGCACGACCCAACTCAGCGTTTCTTGACTGGTGTCTGGGAAGGCTAAAATGGGCTTCTTGTTGGATTCAAACCAAGCGAGCTGAAGACCATCGGGCAATTGTAGCTGATAGGTGAGATCCAATAAGACATGTGGGGATGGGTTGGTAATTGTGGCTGTGATTTTGTAATATTTTTGGGATAATTGTTCCATGGTCAGTGTATGGGTTGGGGTTGGGGGGGCAATGGTTGTGATTGTCCGTTCGGTTGTATTGCTCGGCAATGTGCTGGATGTTGCATGTAATGCCAAGGTATGGCGACCTTTTCCGGGTTGCAGGGGCTGTAATTTAAATACAATTTGACGCGTTTCATTGACAGGCAACCAACCGATTGACTGGGTGGCTGTGCCCGACACCAATTTGAATCCTTCTGGGATGTGTAACGATAACGCTGTATCGGATGAATCAAACCCGCCGGTGTTTTGGACGTAAGCCACAACGGGGATGGGGGCAGTGTCGGTAAAGTAGTGCTCAGCCGGTGCCGTTAATCCCAAACTTAATGCGCCTGGGGATAGGGTAACGCCTCCAAGGCCATAGGCGGTTCGAATGGTGTGTGTGCCATTGGGGGGTACTGAGATCGGATTCCAATACATAGCGAGAGCCGTGTCCGGATCGGATTCTCCGGATCGAATAAACGATCGTCCCTCGATATAATTAAAATCCCAAACCGAATCGGCGAGTGTTCCCCAGTTAACATAAGCCGTTCGATCCGGTGGTGTGATTCGCAAGCGAGGGTTTTGAAGGATGCCTTGGGCAATAACGGTGGGTTGGCTGAGGCTATCAAATGTTTGCCAGTAATCCACAGGGTGGTCGTCAAGAATAGACTCAGACTGAATAGCAAGCTCGCCCACCCGAAAGGGCGCAGCGTCATTGCTGCCCAACCAGGTATCAATCATGATGCGTGCGCCAATGGCATGAGGGTTTGTATCGGTGTTGTGTACGGTGTAGTCAATTAAGACCAAGTCCTTAACCAAGGTGCTGGGATTTCGAACGAGCTGAATCGTTTGCGTGATGGTCAGTGTATTATACTGAACGGTTGTTTCAATGGTACCATCGACCAGTTCTTGACGGGTAACGGTCCCCACGACACTGTTTTTCCCTGCGCGTTTACTGGCAGTGCCGCCAAATACAATGGGGTTTCCATCAATCAAGAATGTGGTGTAGGAGCTCCATGGATAGGGTTTGCCCAACGATAGGGGTTGGTTGTCATCCAAGGGTGTGGCGGGGTTGCCCTGGGTCGTTTGAATGCTGAATCGCCCCGTGTTATAGGCCCGGTTATTAACATCCACACGAAGAAATTCATTTTCAAGAAACAACGTATTGGTGGCACATGCACCAGCGGTGCAAAAACCAAGGATTATTAAACATAGCCGTATCGGGTACTTCATTCGTCTAAAGAAAAAGTATAATCTTGTTCTAAGATTCCTTCAACAGCGTTCCCTCGAAATTCTTGAGGTAAATACCGTTGTTGCTTTAGGCTATTGATGTAAGCCGTGTCGAGTTCTGGAAAGCCGGAGGATTGTAGGATTTTGATAGTGGCAATCTGGCCCCCAGTTCCAATTCGCAATTCCACACGGACCCGGCCTTCCCAATTGTTAATTAAGGCGCGCTTAGGATATACCGGGGTGACGGCGGTCTGAACGTTGGGTTGTTTTCGGTCAGTTTCAAATGGTTGCGGCTCAACCGGAATGGACTCGGTGACACTAGCCGGTGCTGGGGTGTTGCTTGGTGCCGCTTTTGGGGTTGCCGCGGCTAATTTTTTGGGCTGTTTTTGAACCACTTTTTTGGGGGCGGGCTTGATTGTTTCTGGTTCATGATGCCAGCTGGCGGTTAGTGTTTGTTGGGGGAGATCTAACGCTGGCGCAATGGGGGGGTAGAGGGCAATGAATAGAGCAACGAGGGCATGCACGATAGCCGTGATGACGAATGCGGTTCGATCAAGGGGCGTCATAACGGCGCGTTGTCGCTAGTACTGCGTGCTTGCCACCGGCTTTGTGTACTCGGTCAAGAACCGTGATGACGGATTGGTAGGTTAAGCTGTTATCCGCACGAATGACAATTGGAATGCTGGGCTGGGCCTGGATAACGGTAGATAGTTGGCGTTGAAATTGGTCTGGGTTTAGAACAACTTGGTTGATGGATAGGCGATTGTTGGCGTCAACATGAATGGTTAATTGGGCTGTTTTTTGTGGATTCGGGCTTGCGTCGGGCAAGTTTAATTCGAGCCCATGATTGCTCTTGAGTGTTGTGGATACAGAAAAAAAGATCAGCAAAATAAAGACAACATCAATTAATGGAATGAGATCAATTGTTTGATTATTCGATTTTAAAGGCGATCGGTTTGAAAGATAGCGCATAAATAAATTATACAGCTGTTTTTTTACAGAGCTCAACGACATCGCGAATACAGGCATCCAATGTGGCTATGTATCGGTGTGTTTTTTCTTGAATAACCCGTTGCATAATAATTAATGGAATGGTAATTGACAGTCCAGTAACCGTGGTAATTAGGGCTTG
>JAQCBC010000018.1 GCA_027621615.1 bacterium | reverse complement strand
GGCTTCCACATAACTGCTCACCGATAAGTTATAATCATTCGCGGCAATCTGCTCGTTAGGCACACACATCGCCACATGCGCCACGTTTTCTTTACGGTCAAATAACGCTATGATCTGGTTGATATGATCATCATTCATCACGTTGTTATTGGTTTCTTTTTTAAAGAAGTTCGGTCCACTGGCATCAATAAACTGTGTGGTGGGTTGGGATTTATGTTTAGCGAGCACCAGAATCGTGACCGCAATCGTTGTGCCATAGAATAAATTAGGGGCTAAGGAAATGATGGTTTCCACGTAATTGTTATCCACCAGATACTTTCTGATTTTTTGTTCCGCCCCACCCCGGTAAAAAATACCAGGAAAACACACAATCGCCGCACGGCCTTTGGCGGAAAGGTAGTTGAGGGCATGGAGCACAAAGGCAAAGTCGGCCTTGGATTTGGGGGCCAGGACTCCGGCAGGTGCAAAGCGGTCATCGTTAATGAGCGTTGGGTCATCCGAACCAATCCACTTCACCGAATACGGGGGGTTAGAAACGATGGCATCGAAGGGTTCGTCATGGATAAAATGCGGATCAACGAGTGTATTGCCAAGTTCAATTTCAAATTTATCGTAGTTGATGTTGTGCAAGAACATGTTCATGCGTGCCAGATTGTAGGTGGTGTGATTAATTTCTTGGCCAAAGAACCCGTCCTCAACACAGTGGTCATCAACATGTTTTTTTGCTTGCAACAGCAGTGAGCCCGACCCACAGGCCGGATCATAAATTTTGTTGACACTGCTTTGCTTGTGCATGGCCAGCTGTGCAATCAGCTTTGAGACATGCTGGGGCGTAAAAAACTCCCCCCCCGATTTACCGGCATTGGCGGCGTAGTTGGAGATAAGGAATTCGTAGGCATCACCAAACAGATCAATTTCGCTGCCTCGAAAATCGCCAAAGTCTAAGTTAGCAACGCCGTTAAGTACCGCTGATAAGCGGGTATTTTTGTCTTTTACGGTGTTGCCGAGTCGGTTGCTGGTGGTATCGAAATCAGCAAACAGCCCCTTAATGTCACGTTCAGAGGGGTAGCCATTGGCGGAAGATTCAATTTCTGTAAATATTTTGGCTAGGTCAGTGTTGAGGCTTTCATTCGTATTAGCACTTTTGGCCACATTAACAAACAATTGGCTCGGATAGATAAAGTACCCTTTTGTTTTAATGGCATCGACTTTAATCTCGGGTGTAATGGTGCTATCGGGCATTGTTGCATAGTGGATACTCTCGTCACCCCCCTCAATATAACTGGTAAAGTTTTCACTGATAAAGCGATAAAACAGGGTACCTAAAACATATTGCTTAAAATCCCAGCCATCGACGGCACCGCGAACATCGTTCGCAATTTTCCATATCTGGCTTTGTAGTGAGGCTCGTTGCTGCGTATTTGTCATGGTATTTCTCCTCATTATTGGCTCGGTTGACTACCCGTTAGATTTAGCATGGCTTTAGACACCGCAATTTCCTAAACATTATATCCTAGTTTACATTAAATGATTGACCGTCGTAAGTGTTTTTACTTTAGCCTAAACGCGGCCCCAATCAGATTTTCAATCATAACAAAAACTAAACAATATCAAATGGAATATAGCCGTTGTATTTAAATGCGGTCATCAAGTCGGGGTTCACGAATAAATAGCTATGGCGTTGAATGCGATACTGGTCCCAATCGCATTGGGGAATTTCTTGAAAGGACTCGCACCGAACCGCCACACAATCATTGGTAAACGGACTATGAACCACCAGCGCATCCAGACTCTCACCACTGGTTTTATGGGTCATTTTAATCAAATCCCACTCAAAAATATACTGACTATTTTTGTCCTTAACCGTGCTATATGAATCTTTATGTTCATACGCAATGGCATCCCCCGCCCACCACAATAAATCCATCGAATAATACTGCACGGTGGGCGATACATAGCGCATATAGCCCCCAATATGATCCCCATTGCGCAACCGAAACAACGAGTACGCTTGTGTGTCCAGCATCCGGCTACGCCGCCTCCATTTGAAAAAATGCCTCTGGGTTCGCCATAATTTGCTTTAAAAACGCAACCGGTCGGGCTAAATCGGCCCCATCCACATACCGATGATCCAGTGTAGCATTCACAATTACCGTCCAGCGACCATCCTGCTGACGCTTCGGTTTGCCAACCGCAATGGTGCATGCGTTACGGGCTGTCGGATACAAGGGAATATACGCATCGGATAATCCCAACGACCCCAACGACGTTAAAATAAACGATCCAAACGGATCCACCGGATACCCGGGCACCGGCAAGCCCAGTGTATTGGTCACAAAATCCAACAGTCGCACAGTCGGGCGCATCATAATGGTCGGTACCCACCGAAGCCGCCGGTACGTTTGCCGCATTACTGTGTTTGGGTTTTGCTTCAAATCCGCAACAGCCCGATGCACTGTTTGAGACAACTCCGGCAACCGCATCCCAGCAATATCACGGATGCTCACCCCCGATAATTCATAGCCATACGCCATCGACAAATGTGTGGTTAAAAATGCATCCACTTGGTTGCGCTGCACCAAGCGGCCGCAATGCAACCGCCGGTTTAAGTTGGGGTATCGATCCATCACACGCGCTAACGCCCACGTTATAACATGATTGACCGTAATACCCTGAGCATTGTGACGAGCCAAATAGGCTTTAACCGCTGTGTAGTCCAACTCTAAACGGGCGTAAATAGCCGGTTGATTGGGCGCCGCCCATGTATGAATGGCTAATTTTCGAAAGGCACTTAGCGGTGGCATGCAGCCCCACATAAAAAGTACAGCAGCTGCGTAGCATTGATAATCCCTGTGCTTGTTGCAGCACCGGCCGCTTCCACACAGTCAAAGCCAATAATCTGTCGCCCAGACGCCACCACTTGCTGAATTAAGTACGTCACATGCGAATACTGAAGCCCACCCGGAACCGGAGTGCCTGTATCGGGTACAAAGCTCGGCTCTAAGCCATCCACATCCACGGTAATATACACCCGCTCCGGCAACGGGTCCACCATGCGATGACACAGCGATTGCCACGACTGCCCCTCAAATAATGCCGTTTGCAAATCCCAATCAAACCAGGTATGAAACCCCTGATCATTCGCAAATGCCACTTCATCCAAACAATAATCCCGAATCCCCACTTGAACAACCGTATCCACGGCCGATAAGCCCGCACATCGCCGCATGACGCTGGCATGAGAGTGCTGCAAACCTTGATAGGCATCCCGGCAATCCATATGGGCATCCACTTGCAAAATCCCAAACTGAGTGCGATGCTGGGCAATCCCAGCCACAACTCCGGCAGTAATACTATGCTCCCCACCCACAACCCCCATGCACGTTGTGTAGTTCGCCGATACGGTGTTCGCAATGGCGTCATGCACCGCTTCACACGCTGCATTTAAATCATCCGCTGCAGGAGACGTATTCAACCCATGCCACTCGGCCATATACGCACGCGCCGCTGGCGCATACATGCGTTGATACGTTGTCACCAGCTCTGGCGTAGGAATTGACTGAATTCCACGATCCACAACTGCGTGACCAAACCAGGGATGGTGCACATCCACTTGGTGGGACACCGCATGCATATGCAGGGGTGCTTCGGCCGTTCCCGCTCGAAAACTGGTGGTTAAATCCCAGCCCAACGCCAAGATTGGCAGTGGATGGGCGGAACTCTTGGGCAAATCAAACCAGCTATTGTATGGCGTATCATTCATGCTGTTCATAATACCATGTTTAAAATTATTCGTATGGAGGTATTGCTATACCCATGTGGTCTAGAAGCTGCTGACAACCCAGCTTCTAATGGGGAACCACATGGCTGAGCTATTCGTAGCTCAGCCCCATATCAGCTGGCGTAAAACGTTTGGATGGACTGAACATCAAACGATGACTGAGCGTCCACAACCGCTTGAACCAGCATGGCAAACCCTTCAATGGTAGATATAAATGGAATCTGATGCTCCAAAACGGCTCGGCGCAAAATACGCTCATCCTCCACATGGTGATGCGCACTGGTATTGACTACCCAGTCAACCCGCTCATTTTCAACCAACGTCAAGGACGAGGTATCGTTTTGATCGGCAATTTTATGCACACACTCACTCGCAATCCCGTGCTTATTTAAAAAATCATGCGTGCCTTGTGTTGCATAAATACGCACACCCAACTGCACCAGTTGGTTCACGTACGGCAATATAAATGGCTTATCCCGATCATTCACCGTGACAAACACCGCTATAGGCGTTGGGTTTTCCAACGATAGCGTACTTTGACGCGTCGCGACCTGCGCTTTTAAAAACGCCTGCGATACGGCTGTATCTATACCCATCACCTCTCCGGTTGACTTCATTTCTGGGCTGAGCAAGGTATCCGTGTCTGAAAATTTGTTAAACGGAAACACTGCTTCTTTAACCGTATAATAACTCGGAATCACTTCAGACAATCCCATCGACTGAATCGTTTCTCCCAACATCACCCGCGTGGCGTACTTGACCCAAGGGACCCCAGCCGCTTTGGCAATAAAGGGAACCGTGCGAGACGCCCGAGGGTTCACTTCTAACACATACAATTGATCATCTTTAATTGCGAATTGAACATTCATCAACCCTACAACACGCAACGCTTTTGCCAAGGCGATAGCCGCTGCCCGCATGGTGTCTTGCATCGCTTCGGATATTGAAAACGGTGGAAATACACAGGTTGAGTCTCCAGAATGCACCCCCGCTGGTTCAACATGCTGCAAAATACCAATCACAATAGCATCCGTGCCATCCCCAATACAGTCAACATCTGCCTCAATCGAGCGATCCAAATATTGATCAATAAGCACCGGTTTATCCCGCATGGGCCCAGCCATATAGTGGCGCATATACTCAATTAAATCCGATTCGGTATAAATTACCCGCATTGAGGTTCCTCCAATCACGTAGGACGGACGAACTAAAACCGGATACTGAACCGATTCAGCCGCTGCAATCGCTGCCTCCAATGACAACGCCATGGCACTGTTGGGTTGTTTTAAACCACACTGGTCCAAAAGCTGTTTGGTTCGTTCACGATCTTCGCACCAGTCAATGCTATCCGGCGATGTGCCCAAAATAGGGATGCCCGCCGCATGCAATTCCGATACCAAGTTCAATGGGGTTTGCCCACCCAGTTGAACAATGACCCCTTTGGGTTTTTCAGCCTTATAAATCGCCAACACATCCTCAACCGTAATGGGCTCAAAAAACAATCGATCGGAACAATCAAAGTCGGTGGATACTGTTTCTGGATTCGAATTCACCATAATGCTGGTGTAGCCCGCTTCACGCACTGCAAACGATGCATGCACACAGCAGTAATCAAATTCAATGCCCTGGCCAATGCGGTTGGGGCCACTGCCCAAAATCATCACGGATTCTTTTGAATTTTCTTGACGCTCATCGCAGGTTTCATAGGTTGAATAATAATACGGAGTTTGCGCTTCAAACTCAGCCGCACAGGTATCGACCAAACTGTAGGTCGGCGTCACCCCAAGGGCCTCGCGACGCTCCCGAATTGTATCCACAGACTCACCGGAAATCCGGGCCAATTGCACATCCGAAAACCCATTGCGTTTCGCCAATAGAAGGCCGGCTTTTGACGTAACATCCAGCGTTTTACCCAGTTGCACAATCGATTCAAATTGCCACAAAAACCATCGGTCAATATGCGTGAGGGTGTGAATCCTATCCACGGACCAACCTTGAGCCAAGGCGGTATACACATCCAACAACCGATGGGCATGGGGAATAGCCAATCGCTGGGTCAATGTTTGGTCATCCATGGTTGGGGGTTCTTGATCAAACCCAAATCCAAAACGCCCCAATTCTAACGAACGCAAGCCTTTTTGCAAGGCTTCTTTAAAGGTACGGCCAATTGCCATCGCCTCACCAACCGATTTCATGCTAGTTCCCAAACTAACAATCGCATTCTTGCTAAATTTTTGCGTATCAAATCGGGGCAATTTGATCACACAGTAATCGAGGGCCGGCTCAAAACAAGCCGGTGTGGTTTGAGTAATATCATTGGTTAATTCATCCAGCGTATACCCAACGGATAACTTGGCCGCTAGTTTGGCGATGGGAAACCCCGTCGCTTTCGAGGCCAACGCTGAGCTGCGTGACACCCGTGGATTCATTTCAATAACAATAATTCGCCCATCGACCGGGTTTAATGCAAATTGAACATTGGCACCACCAGTATTCACCCCAATTTCGCGCATAATATCAATGGCTGCATTGCGCAAACGCTGGTAATCTTTATCGGTTAATGTTTGCGCCGGGGCTACAGTAATTGAATCCCCAGTATGCACCCCCATGGCGTCAATATTTTCAATTGAACACACAATCACAACATTATCACTGTGATCGCGCATGACTTCCAATTCAAATTCCTTCCAGCCCACAATGGACTCTTCAATTAACACTTCGGTCATAATGCTGTTGCGCAACCCACTGTCTACAATGGCACACAATTCTTTTGAATTTGCCGCAATACCCCCACCGGTTCCACCCAAGGTAAATGCGGGACGCACAACCACCGGATACCCCAACGCTTCCGCTTGTTCTAAGGCCGATTCTCGGGTGTAGGCCACACTGGACCGGGCAGACTCTAAACCAATGCGTGCCATGGCCGCTTTAAACTCCCCACGATCCTCCGCCTTGTGAATGACAGCCGGATCCGCACCAATTAGCGAGACATTGTACCGGTCTAAAATGCCGTCGTGATCCAAGGCTAACGCCAAGTTCAATGCTGTTTGCCCGCCTACAGTAGGCAATATGGCGCAGGGGCGCTCTTTTTGGATGATTTTTTCAACGACGGATACCGTGAGCGGTTCAATATAGGTTTGATCGGCCATAATGGGGTCGGTCATAATGGTTGCGGGATTTGAGTTGACCAAGATAACGCGATAGCCTTCCTCTTTCAAGGCCTTACAGGCCTGAGTCCCTGAATAGTCAAATTCACACGCCTGACCAATAACAATAGGGCCTGCGCCAATCACTAAAATTGTATGAATGTCGGTTCGTTTTGGCATACTTATTGCACCACGGCGACTTGCATCGCTTGAATAAACTGATCAAAGAAACCAACACTATCGTGCGGGCCCGGCCCCGCTTCTGGGTGAAACTGAACGGATCGAATAGACCCGTCTTGATTGCGAATACCCGCTACCGTCTGGTCATTCAAGTTGGTATGCGTAATCGAAAACCCAGCAGCAGCAATGCCATCGGGATCTACCGCAAACCCATGATTTTGAGCCGTAATTTCAATTTTGTTTCTTTCAACATTCCAAACCGGGTGATTGGAGCCATGGTGACCAAACGTTAACTTATACGTCTTAATACCATGCGCCAAGGCAATCAGTTGATGACCCAAGCAAATGCCATAAATTGGCAATTTGCCTCGCAAAGCTTGAATCAACGTAATGACACTCGTCACAGGCTCTGGGTCGCCCGGTCCGTTCGAAACCATCACCCCATGGTAATCCCCATTTAAAATTACATCTGGCGTTACTGTAACTGGGTAGATATCACACAAACACCCATGCTGAGTCAAATAATTCAATGTAGAAGACTTAACCCCACAGTCCACAATCGCCACCCGGTACTGAACCGTATCCGGCTGATCCCAAGTATACGCCGCTGAGCAACTGACTCGACTGGCTAAATCCTGTCCTTCCACACTGGATACCAAGGGCAATCGGCTCAATATAGTATCTACCGAATCGGTCGAATCGGTAATAACTGCCGGCTTTGCGCCAAACGCACGAATATACCGGGTTAGCGCACGGGTATCAACATCGGTAATACCCCAAACGCTAGACGTTGCCAAATACTCTTTCAGAGACTGCGTCGCTTGGTAATGCGAGTACTGGTCCACATAATCGCGAACAATTAGGGCACTCAGGTGGATGGCCTTGGACTCGCCATCCGCCAAATTGATGCCATAGTTGCCAATCATCGGGTATGTCATAACGACACCCTGACCCGCATACGATGGATCCGTTAAAACTTCTTGGTACCCTTGCATCGCTGTATTAAAAACAAGCTCCGCAACCTGCTCGGATCCTGTTGAAAACGCCACCCCCTGAAATACAGTTTTGTCGTCAAATATGAGACGAACGGCACTCACAGATTTGGAAAGCTGTAACCGCAAATGGTTGCTAGAAGCCGAGCTGCGACTATGTACGGATCCACATTTGCACCCGGCCGACGATCTTCCAAGTACCCATAGCCCTTTTCAGACGTTGCCATTGGCACACGAATCGATGCGCCGCGATCTGAATCCCCCACTTTAAACGTATTAATGTCACACGTTTCATGCAACCCCGTGAGTCGCTGACCCAAATTGGCTCCGTACACTTGAATATGCTCATCATGCTTGGCCTCAAACGCTTGAATCACCCGGGCAATCTCGGCTTTACCAGACGCTGCGTCGCGCATCAGCTTGGTTGAAAAATTGGTGTGGCAACCCGCACCATTCCAATCCCCTTTCATGGGTTTGTTGTCATAGGACACCCGGAGGCCATAGGCTTCGCTTAGTCGATCCATCAACCAGGTGGCCAACCACATATGATCCGTCACCAACAGAGGGTCTGAAGGCTCATCAAAGCCACGGTATCCAATCTGAAACTCCCATTGTCCCAACATCACTTCAGCGTTGGTGCCGTAAATTAACAGACCCGCTTCCAAACAGGCTTCTAAGTGATCTTCAGACAAATCACGGCCCGCTACCCGTGTTCCACCAACACCGCAGTAGTATGGCCCTTGAGGACCCGGGTACCCACCCTCTGGCCAGCCGTACGGATGACCGGATTCATCCAACAAGGTGTACTCTTGCTCAAAGCCAAACCAAGCGTCTTGCTGATCCGCCCCTTGGTCTAAAATATTTCGCAATACCGCGCGGGTATTGGTTTTATGGGGTTTGCCTGACCGATCGTACACTTCACACAACACCAGATAATTACCCTCTCCCCGAATCGGATCATGAACAAATCGAACCGGTTTCAAAATGCAATCGGAGTTGTCCCCAGTCGCTTGATTGGTCGAGGACCCATCAAATCCCCATTCCGGAAACTGATCAACCGACGTAATGGGCTTGTCTTCGATCACTCGTGTCTTCGAGCGAACCAATTTCATCGGTTCTGAACCGTCTAACCATATATATTCAGCCACCATACAGTTTTTGTACTCGATTGTCATTATTTTGTTCCTATTTGATTTAAATTATGCCTTAATAAAATATATTTGTAATTGTACCAAACCCCCACAATTTGTGTCTAGAAAAAAAAACTGGCCACCCCTGCGATTTAATCGGCAGGAAGTGGCCAGAACACTCGAATTTACAATCCGAAGGGTTTTGTTTAGTAAGGCATTTCCGGATGACCGCCGGCAGCTACCTCTTTTTTATCTTCTGGCTTGTCTGCCATTAAGACCGATGTGGTTAAGATTAGCCCAACAATAGACCCTGCGTTTTGCAACGCCAAGATTGTCACTTTAGCTGGATCCACAACACCCGCTTCAAATAGGTTTTCAAACTGTCCTTTACTTGCATTGTAGCCAACGTTTTCATCGGTTTGGTTTTTAGCTTCAGCCAAAATAACTGCTGGCTCTTGACCTGAATTGGCCGCAATTATAGACAATGGATCATTGAGGGCATCCGCAACAATTTTGTAACCCACACGAACATCATCGTGGTCTTGCGTCTCTAGTTTTTTATTCAAAGATTTTTGAACCAGAAGCAAGAT
>JAQCBC010000017.1 GCA_027621615.1 bacterium | reverse complement strand
GAAACCGAAGACACGTTTATTGCCGATTTAGCCGTTGGAACCCATGCCGGCCAAATCAAAACCGGATCCCTATCCCGATCCGATCGATTGGCCAAATACAACCAGCTCTTGCGCATTGAAGCCGAGTTGGGCACAGCCGCCGTCTACCAATCCCCATTCTAAATGGCCCGAATCGCCATCGGTATTTTGGGCGTATGCCTGGTGGGATATTTGATGGTCGAAACGATTCACAATGTGTATCGGTATACGGCGTATCGGATCCAAGCCAAAAAAAATCATGAAAAAATGATCGAGATAGAGTCTAAATTAGCTGTTATGACAGAAGAATTGGAAAGTATGAACAATCTTGATTTTGTTGACACATTGATTCGAAAACGGTTAAATTACGTTAGTAAGGACGATGTTGTATATCAAATTAGGAGACAGCCATCACAGAATCAAATAACCCAAGTCCCACAGAAGCCCAGGCGCTGATTCCTGGATCTGTGCATGCCGCAACCGTCACCAGCGTGGTGTCGTTTGGGGCGTTTGTGCGTCTGGAAACAGGCGAGGATGGCATGGTCCACATTTCGGAAGTGTCGGAAAACTATGTGACCAATATTACCAATATGTTATCGGTTGGCGATGGGGTTCAGGTAAAATTTTTGCGCCAAAACGATAAGTCTCAGTTGGAATTTTCCATTCGTCAGGTTCAATCTGAGGGGCCACGTGTGCCGCGCAGTCCGGCGGTTGCCAACGAAATATTTGAAGAAAAAATGAACCAGTTTATGAAACAGGCGGACTCGGTATTGATCGATGTTCGACGCAATTTAAAAGTTAAGCAAGGCCTTGTTAGAAAAAAAAGAACCAGTCGAAAGAAGGGGTAAGTCCGTACCGGTTGATCGTGTTGCAGTAACAACAGCGCATTTGGATTGGTATCGGGCCCAGGGGGGCGCCCTGCCAACGGGTGTGCTGCCCTTGCAAGACTATGACTATGATGGGGTGGAATTTACCTATTATTATGGGGATGATGGGGTGGATGCCAATCGGCCCGTGACCAGTTCGGATCGGGCGGCAATTCAGGCGGCATTGCCACCGATCTTAGCGTGGTTTCAGGCAGCCGGTCACCCCATTCAATGGCTGAGCCTATCGGACGTTCATTGGGGTGTGGATGGCCACCTGTACATTGCGCCACGCTTTGTGCCCATTCCTCGGTTGGACAACTTGCTCCGGGCCCGTGTAAAACGGTCGCTCTGGCGATGGGTGTTGTGGGCATGCATGAGTGTTGGTTTGGCGTTTCTGGTGTTGCTCTTTGCGTATACACGGCCGTCCGGGGATACCCATATGGTGACGGTGCCCAATGTTGTGGGGATGGGCGTGGCAGATGCACGAGAGATTTTGGCAAATACCCAGTTTCAATTGAGTTATCAGTACAATGTTCAGGTTCCGTCTGGGTCGGTTATTGCGACTGTTCCGCCAGCCGGGCGAACGATGAAAGCGTCGCGTCCGTTGCGTGTCATGGTCTCCAAAGGGTTACCCATGCTAACCGTTCCCAATGGCTTGGGCAAACCGTTGGAACAAGTCCGTGTACTAGCGACAGAGAATGGGTTTGACTTGGCGGTAGCATCCGGCAATTACAGTATGTCCGAGCCTGTGGGGATTGTTCTTGCGCAAGTGCCCACGCCCAATGCGACGGTTACTGACAATACCCTAAGCGTCGTACCCAGTTTGGGCTTGCCCTTAACCCGACACGTGACCCCCAATATGGACTTGTCTGCGCTCACCCAACAAGCGGTGGTCGATGTGGTTTTGTCTGGCTGGGTTCCCTCGGACTGGCCAACCCAATCGGTGCGTATTGAGGCCCAAGAGACGGATGTGGTGACGGTGTATACAGCGATGCACCCACCGGGGGATGTGTTTGATGTGGTTGTGCCGGTTGTGTCGGGGACAAAAATTCGAATCTATTATAACGAATCGGTGTTGGTGTATGACCGAGTGTATGCGCCATGACGTGGCGCGATCCCATAGCTGTGATGCGGGCGTTAATTCAAAAAGCCCATCCCTATCGGGGGCTAGGGGTACCCAACCCCGTGGTAGCCGCCGCAGTTATCCGCGATGGCCAGTGGGTGGCCGATGGCGTGCATGTGCGGGCGGGGTGTGCGCATGCGGAGGTGTTGGCCTTGGATCAAGCGGGGGATTTGGCTCAGGGGGCAACCTTGTATGTTACGTTGGAGCCGTGCACCCATTGGGGGAAAACACCGCCGTGTTGTGACGCAATTATTTCGGCTGGCATTGACCATGTCGTGTGGGCGGTGGATGACCCGAGTCCGCACGTTCGCCGGTTGCCGGCCCAGTGTGTATTGGAAGCAGCGGGCATTGGTGTCACAGGGGGCGTATTGGCCGACCATGCGCGGTTTTTAAACCCAGCGTTTCATCGGCCCCAGTCGGATGCGCCTTTTATCACCTTAAAATTGGCGCAAAGTTTGGATGGCAAGCTGGCCTTGGATAATGGCGATAGTGCGTACTTAACCAGTGTGTCGGCGCGTCGGTATGTTCACCAAATTCGCAACGCTGTGGATGCGATTGTGGTGGGTGCGCAAACCGTTTGGATGGATGATCCAGAGTTAACCATTCGGCATGGGGTTGAGCATGGGCAGGCACCGGCTGTCATTGTGGCTTCCCGAGACCCCAATACCCCCAAGCGATTGTGCGATACCCGTTTATTTGCCGTGGATCGGCCCGTGTACACGACAACGCTATCCACCGCAGGGATTACCCATGTTCAGCGGGTCAACGCCAACGGGATCCTTGGTCCATCGGAACCTATAAGTACCGTGTGGAGATCCCCGTATTTACTCGTGGAAGGGGGCGGGGCTGTCGCCAATCAGTTGCTCCAAGCGGGGGTTGTGGATGAGTTGATGGTGATGATTGCCCCGTGTATTTTGGGTGGCTCACGGGGATGGGGCGGCAACAGTCCAGACGCATTGGCCCGGTGTTTGCGTTATTCGCATACCCATGTGCACCAGTTTGATGATACGGTCATGATCCAAGGGCTTACGGGTGTGTAAGCCCTTGGTTGGCGATTGATGTGTGGGCATGGTAGCATGAGCGAGTATATGTTACTCAAGATTCAACGATGGCGAATCGGACTGCTGGGGCTTGGGCTTACGGTTTGGGGGCTGGTTGGCAGTGGGGTACTGTGCGCCGAATCCCAGCGACATGCCTATCAATTGGATAATGGCGCTTATGTGTATATTGTGGCGGATCCTGAAGCGGCGGTGGCCAGTGTACGTGTGGTGGTCAAAGCGGGCGGATTGACCGAGTCGCCATGGGCGGGCTCAGGTATTTCGCATTACTTAGAACATGTGGTTGCGGGCGGGTCAACGACGCATCGCTCGGAGCAGATGTATTCAGAAAAAATAGACTACTTGGGCGGTGCGTTTAATGCGTATACAACCGATGACCATACGGGTTATTTTATTAATACGGGGCCGGATTCGGTGACGGCAGCCATTGAAATTATGGGGGAATGGTTGTTTGCGTGCGCGTTTGATCCCCAAGAAGTTGAGCGTGAGCGTGGGGTTATTCAACAAGAAATGCAACGGGCCTGGGCGGATCCCAACCGGTTGGTGTATCGGTATTCACAAGAAAATTTTTATGCCGGCACGGTCGCTGAGCATCCCATTTTGGGGCGTCTGGGGCGGTTTAATGCGTTGCAGCCGGCGGATTTGCAAGCCTATTATCAGCGTCAGTATGTTCCCGAGAATATGATTGTCTTGGTTGGGGGTGCAGTGGATGTAGCCGCCGTGAAGGCCAGTATAGCGGCAGCGTTTGGTCAGCAAGCGCATGCCATGGCTCCGGCGATGCCCATGGTTCAACCCAAGCCGGTGATGATGCCCCGGGAGTTGGTGGTGGAAGGCCCCACAGCGGTTGAGCGCGTATCCATTCGCTTTCCGACGGTTGACTTGGCGCATCCGGATTTATATCCGTTGGATTTATTGGCCTATATTTTGGGCCATGGGCGTGAGTCGTTGTTGTACCAACAGTTGGTAATTAAGCAAGGGTTGGCCAATGCCGTATCCGTGCATTCAGTCACCCCGGTGGGCGTGACGGGTTATTTTGACATTCAGCTGTCGGTGGATCCCAATCAGCGCGATGCCGCCATTCAAGCGGTGTATGAAACGCTGAATAATCTGACAGTTAAACGCACAGCCATTCGGCGAGCCAAACAACAAAAATTAGCAGAGGATGCCCTGCTCAGCCAAGCGCTACCGGATCGATTGGATCGATTGGCCCAATCGCACTTGGCCACTGGAGGGCCTGGGTTTTATGGGTACTATGCCCGTCAATTTGCGTCGGTGACAGCGGCTGATTTAACGCGCGTTTGGCAGGCGTATATTCACCAGCACATGCCCATGACAACACGGCTTGTTCCCTGGACTGAGGCCAAAAGTGCCGCCGAGGATACTGGGCAGTATCGCCGTGCAACCCTAAACAACGGGGTGCCCGTATTCAGTCAGCCCGATGCATCCGATCCCGCCGTACGGGTTGTGTTTCGATTCTTGCATGGGGCGGCGTCTGAACCTCCGGGTGCCGGCGCTCTAGCCAGTCAACTATTTGGCTTGGGGGCCAATCGGTTAAGCCAGTATGCCGAATCGGTGGGTGCACAGGTGGGCTTGTCTATGGGGCATGATGAATCCGTCATCGAGTTGACAGCGTCACCGGGCGTCATCCACACGCTGATTCAACACGTGCGTACAGCCCTGTATGATCCGGTGGTTGATCCGGATGATGTGGCTGTTGAGCAACGGTTGTTGCTGGACCGCATTCGCAAGCGGCGGGATCACTGGGCCAGCGATGCCTTTGCCCAAGTTCGGGCGCATTTTTTTCAGGGGCATCCCTATGCCATTCCCCTGGATGGTGAGGAATCGGATGTGGCCGCACAAACCCCAGACAGCCTGCGGTCGGTATATTGGGCCTTGCAGCAAGCCCCGTTGGTGATTAGCGTGAGTGGGGATTTTAATCCCGCCCGCATGCAAAGCCAAATGCAGGATTTGTTTGGACATGGCGTTAAAAGCCCTCCAAAGCCTCAAATAGCCATTTCGCCCAAACGCCTTCAAGATAGCCATGCCAAGACACTTAAACAGCCGGTGGCTGCCGTTATTTTGGCTGTGGATGCTGCGGCTATGGACGATCCTGATGCCCAGGTGGATTGGCAGATGCTGGATACAGTTTTGGCCGGTATGCAGTATCCGGGTGGTCGCCTACACCCCCTGTTGCGGGGGCAAGAGCTGGTGTATGTGGTGCACGGGGTGCCCCAGTTTTATCGGGATCACGGGGTCTTTTATATTTACGCAATCACAAGCCCCGAATCCGTTGCGACCGTTCAGCAGCAACTGGTGGACACGGTTGAGCTTTTAAAAACAGCCGGTCTAGACCCTGAGGAGCGCGAACGGGCCCAAGCTCAGATACGCTATGCCTATCAGCAAGCGCAAGATCCGCCATCCGCGCGGGTGCATCAAGCGGCCCGGTACCAATTATGGGGGCTACCCTTGGATACGCATGAGACCCAATTAACCCGATTGTCTACCTATACAGATGCCGATGTTCAGGCTATGGCTCAGCAAGCATTTCAGGCCTGGCAGCTGTACGTATTTTTGCCAGAATAAAAAACACTTGCAAATGGATAGGCGGCTTGCTATACTGTAATTACCCCTCAAGCTGGCGGGGCTTTGAGCTTGAATGGTTTTTATAACCGTTGCTTGGCTCCGCCAGCACCCAAATCAAAAATTGTTTTTTTTGTATTCAGAATGCCAAGCAAATCGTTAGAAATCAGACAATCCGCCGTAGCTCAGTTCGATGTCTTCCAAATGCACGGTTTTTTCGCCATCGCTACTGTGGCGACCCACGCCTCGGTAACTGAATCCATGATCGTGCATGGCGCTCACTTCGTAAACGTTGCGGGCATCCACAAAGTTTTTTTCACGGACCACATCGGCGAGTTTTTGAAGATCCAGCAACCGGAATTGATTCCATTCGGTCATGAGGACTACTGCATTGGCATCGTTGGCGGCATGGTAGGCGTCTTTGGCGTATTGAATGCGAGCGCCGATTTCGGCTTGGGTGTTGGGCATGGCCACGGGGTCGTAGGCGGAAATGCTACACCCTTCTTGGAGCAACAGTTCAATCAAGGCCAAGGCTGGTGCGTTGCGAATATCGTCTGTTTCGGGTTTAAACGAGAGTCCCAATAAGCCAATGTGTTTGCCGGTTAAATCGCCCACCAAGCTCCGAATTTTTTCAACGATAATGCTAACCTGGTTGTTGTTAATCTCAATGGCAGCGTTCACAATTTTGAGATCCACGCCGTTTTCTTTGCCAATGAAGGCCAATGCCTGAGTGTCTTTGGGGAAACAGGCGCCGCCGTAACCCGGCCCAGGATGCAAAAAGTATCGGCCGATCCGGTTGTCTGCGCCAATGCCTTTGGTGACCTGGGATACATCAATGTTCAAGGTATCGCACAAATTGGCAATTTCATTCACAAACGATATTTTAGTTGCCAGAAACGCATTGGCGGCATATTTGGTTAATTCAGCGGCTTCAATGCTGGTTAACATAATGGGGTTTCGCGAGCGATACAACGAGCGATAAATGGATTGGACCCGTTTCACAGACTCGGTGTCATTGCCGCCAATGATGATTCGATCGGGATGAAAGAAATCATAGACCGCAGACCCTTCACGCAAAAACTCTGGGTTGGATACAATTGAAAATTCAGATAAGTACACGCCGTTTTCCAGCAAAAACAACTCGGCCTTTTTCCCAGTACCAACCGGTACGGTGCTTTTGTTGACAATAATTTTTCGGCTAATGGGTCGTGTGTCTTTGATAAAATCTGCAATGGCTTTCAAAACGCTAAAATAATCGGACATATCGGCGCTGCCGTCGTCATCCATGGGGGTTCCAACGCACACGATAACAATGTCATGCGAAATCAAGGCTTTGGCCAAATTTGTGCTAAACAGTAGGCGTTTCTCAGCAATGTTTTTTTGAATATGGGTATTTAAGTTGGGTTCGTAGATGGGGGCGATGCCTTGGTTGAGCTGTTCAATTTTTTCTTTGTCCAAATCAATGCAGGTGACGTGGTTGCCCAATTCAGCCAAACAGGTTCCGGTGACTAAGCCAACATATCCAACGCCAATGATTGCAATTTTTTCCATACGATCTCCTTGTTTAAGTACCGTGCCGAGGGTGCGAGCAGGATACAGAACTTGCGACAATGTGTGCTACGCTATATAGTGCATACATGGTAAACAGTATACTGAATTTATGCGTACAATATCAAGAAAACAGGGTTTATCCTCGCTCACGGGTAGTGCTTGGGATGACGGTGTGACACACGTGGACACGTTCTTAGCCTATTTGCGTATTGAAAAAGGGTTGGCTCCGATGACAATAGCGGCGTATGAATCGGATATTACCGCTATTTTGGCTCACTGCAATGGCTGTGAGGACCTCGCTGGAGTCGCTGATTACTTGGGCAGCCGAGGGTATGCCAAAGCAACGGTTCGGCGCAAGTGGGCGGCCATTCGATTGTATCGCCAGTTTTTGGGGCTTGAAACGGGATCAACCGGTGCAATGCCGACCCTGCCGCGTCGGTTGCCCACGGTATTGTCCCAAGCGCAAGCGCAAGCCTTTTTAACCCAACCCATACACTCCCGAACCCCCAAGCGGGATGCCCTGATGCTGGCGCTTTTGTATGCGTGTGGAATGCGGGTGTCTGAGGTGGCTCAGTTGCGGCGCGAGCAAGTGGATTGGGCCGATGGCATTATTCGGGTCATTGGCAAGGGCCAGGTGCATCGCTTGGTTCCGTTTAATGCATGGGTACGCACGTGCCTGGAGGCGTATGAGTCCGAACGTCCCGACGGCGATTCGCCCTATATGATGGTAACCATGCAAGGCAAGCCGGTCACCCGCCAAATCATTTATCAAGTGGTGATTCGGCAAGCTCGGTGTATTGGCGTGTCGCTGTCTCCGCATACCTTGCGGCATTCATTTGCGACACATCTATTGGAAAATGGGGCCCATTTGCGGGGGATTCAGGCGTTGTTGGGCCATCGGTCCATTCAAACCACTCAGATTTATACGCATTTGGACACGAAACAATTAAAAGCGGCCTATCAGCAGGCGTGGGAGAATCATAATGACACTTAGTTTGGGTTTAATTTTATTGGTTTCCGTGATTGTGCACGAGGTTGCGCACGGCTATGCGGCGGATTATTTGGGGGACTCTACCCCACGGGCCATGGGTCGTTTGTCGTTAAATCCCCTGGTTCACATGGACTGGTTGGGCTCGGTGTTGTTGCCCATGCTGATGATAGTGAGTGGGGCATCGGTGTGGTTGGGTTGGGCGAAGCCAGTGCCGGTTAACTCCCGAAACTTCAGGAACCCCAGCCGAGACATGATGCTCGTTGCATTGGCCGGTCCGGTGAGCAATTTGGTGTTGGCCTGGTTGGCCAGCCTGGGGCTAAAAATTATTCCCCTGTGGGCGGGTGTGGGCGATGTTACCGCAGCCATTGTGATTTGCCAGCAAGCAATCGTGATTAATAGTGGTTTGATGGTATTTAATTTGATCCCGATCCCCCCGTTGGATGGCTCAAAAATTCTGTTGCATTGGGCCTCACCGTCCATCCGAGAAATGGTGTATCGCATCGAGCCCTACGGCTTTGCTTTGATTTTCATGTTGGCCTATTTGGGCGTTCTGATGCCGATTATTCGGATGTTTATGATTCCCTTGGTTCGTATGTTTCTCTAACCCATGCGGTATTGGCTGGATGCGTACAATATCATTGGAGCCATGCCAAATCTAGCGCTATCCGATGCTGATAAAGAAACGCAATTCATTGCGTATATAAACGCTGTGGGGCCAGCCGCCCATTATTATTGGATTGTGTTTGATGGTCATGATTGGGATGTTTCGCATGAGCGCCAGCGCAAGTACACCGTCGTTTTTACGCCAGCGGACCAGTCGGCAGACGATTACATTATTGAAGAAACGGCCCAGTGCGTGCACCCGGATGCTCAGATTGTGGTCACCGATGACCGCGCCTTAGCCCGAGTGGTTCGACGGCAGGGGTGTCAGGTGCAAGGATGCGCGGAATTTCTTAACCAGCTCAATACTCATTCGAACGCCGCTACAGCCGAGAAGCCCCAAGCGCCGTGGGACGCTGAGGTTGACTGGTTGTGTGATCGGTGGGGTGAGGATTAGCTACCGGCTGCTGCTTCAACGGCTTTGGCGACCTGATACGAGACATCTTTGTCCAGTACCGATGGGATCACAGCCTCGGGGGTAATATCGCGCACAGACTGAGCCAGGGCTTTGGCAGCAGCCACTTTCATTTTGGGGGTAATGGTTGCGGATCGGGCATTAATAGCGCCTCGGAAGATTCCGGGGAAAATTAACACGTTGTTAATTTGGTTGTTAAAATCGCTTCGGCCAGTGCCGACCACAGAGGCACCCGCTGCTTTGGCTTCATCGGGCATAATTTCAGGAATGGGGTTGGCCATAGCAAAAATAAAGGGGTCCGGATTCATGCTTCGGACCATGGCTTGCGTTACGCAATTGGCGCTGCTCACGCCCACAAACACATCGGCGCCCACGAGGGCATCGGCCAAGGAGCCATTTTTGCAACCGGGGTTGGTTAATGTTGCTAAGGATTGTTTGGCTGGCAGGGTGCTGATATCGGGTCGATCTGGGGATAAGATGCCCGTTCGGTCACAAATGAATACCTGCTTAACGGGTTCTGTGTCGGGGTATCCATGGCCCAACAGGAGTTCGGCAATGGCAGTTCCAGCAGCCCCAGCGCCGTTAATAACAACCGTTAAGTCGGGTAGTTGTTTTCCGGTTAGTTTTGCCGCGTTCATCAGAGCAGCTAATAGGGTAATGGAGGTTCCGTGTTGGTCATCGTGAAAGACGGGGATGCCGAGGTCTTGCAAGGCGGTTTCGATTTCAAAGCATCGC
>JAQCBC010000016.1 GCA_027621615.1 bacterium | reverse complement strand
GGTATTGAGAATCTATCCGCTCATTAACAACGAGCTTTGCAGCAGTTGAAGATACAACTCCCGCTTGACCAAAACCAACTAATCCACTTCTCTCACCATCCCATAAAATCAGTACGTCTTCATCCTTGCATATTACTCCGCCCTCAACAGAGGCATATTTATCTATGGGATCTCCCGCGATTTGCCCTGCACCTAAATACGGAAGATATCCGTCTTTGACCCCATCAGCTAAATCGGTATTTCTACCTTTGCGTGGAATACAGAGATTGCCTAAGGGTTCCTCACGCCACATAGCCCAACTCCTTCAAGAAGCCGTTCAACGATCTAGTCGCTTCATCTCGGTCATTGGCAATTGTTTCGGCGGTTACCGCATATTTGTTATGGAGGTTTTCAACCGCCTTAATAAGCTCAGTCACGTAAGCCTTTAAGCGCACATCATATTCAGCCAGCAGCGTTTTTAAGAAACGCTCCAGAATAAGCTCCTTTGCCTCTTCTGGAGTGATCTTGGCTCGCGCAGCTTCCACCATCTGGTCTTTCTTCGCCTCAGTCGCTTTGATCCCAGCTTTAAGCTCTTTTAGCTCATCCTGACAAGCTTTATGTTTCGCTAAGCGTGATTGGTAGTCATCTAACTTGGCAACTAACGCTGGGCCTTCTTTTAAGGCTTTTTGTAGGTAATCAAGCTGCTCTTCTGTACCCTCTAAACCTTGCGCTAGATCGATAGTTAACTGAAGCACAGAAAAGTTCCATTCCTTTTGGGTAAGCCCATTAGTTAAGTCGCCTTTTTTTGTGCCTTTTGGTAGTCTTATACGCTTTGAAAGGTCCGTAACTACCGTCTTAGCGGTCGTCAGTAATTCTTTAGCTTGCGCCTTATCTTCCTTTTCTTTTTCCTTGATGTCTTTGACGATTTCAGCAGGGAGAACTTGCGTCTCGTCATCTTCTTCAAAATCTTCGGCTTCATCAGCGGCAGAAAACAAACCATCAAGTTCAGCTATACGAGCGCGGTCGTTTTCTAACTTCTCCAATACTTCGGGGAACTGCGATTGAATAATGTCTTCTTCAGGAATGAGTTCGGGGTTCCACCCACTGGCTGAGACGGATTTAAAATCAGCTTCAAGCTCATTGTGGAAAGTGGCATATGCCCCGCGCACTTTATGTAAGGTGAGCATATTGAATGGCTCAAGCGCCTGCCAAATGCTATCAAGGTTATTACGCCTGACTTCAAAGACGTTTTTCTTTTCTGGTAAAGACTCAATATCAGAGAGATTTGCTTTCCACCATTTCTCAACAGCGAACAGAAACTGCTTGTTCTTTGTTTGAACGGCTTCTGCATTTTCAATCAATGGCTTGATTTTGTCTTTCTCAGTTATGGCTTCCTCAAAACCCATATATTTGTTGTCGTTAGCTCTGGGAACAAACAAACTCTCTTTGATGCCCGGATAGAGTTTGTAATACGCACTTAGTGAATCAATTTCAGCGACAGGCACACCACCTTTGATATGAGCACGAACATCATGGGGCTCGGCGGGTGGCGAATTATCAACGTAACGTCGAATGTTTAGATTGAAGTCTTCCGCTTCTAAATCTGCTTTTGAGACAAAGCGCGCGTATTTATCGACTTTCAGCTTGTTGCGATAGACATAAGTGATTTTCTCAATATCTTCCTGACGCAAATGGTTTTGTGCTTTGCCTTCTTTAAATTCTCGGTCTGCATTGATAAAGAACACACCGTCACGCTCTCGCGCACCTTCTCGGTTTAGCACCATGATACAAGCGGGAATACCTGTGCCGTAGAACAAACCTTGTGGTAGACCAATAACAGCCTCCAAAACACCCTCTTCAATAAAGCGTTTACGGCAATCTCGCTCGTCACCACTTCTGAACAACACACCATGGGGCATAACAACGGCGCATTTACCGTTTGCTTTCAGCGATGCCAGCATATGCTGAACAAACATCAGATCGCCTTTCTTACCTGTTTCAGGCATGAAGGTATGGAAGCGTTCTTTGAACTTCATATCTGTTTTAGAGTAATTTTGGCTAAAAGGAGGATTAGCCAATACACGGTCAAACTTTTTGATTTCACCATTATCGAGGTGCTGAGGATTTTTAATTGTATCTTCCTGGAGGATATGGCCTGAGTTCACACCGTGTAAGATCATATTCATCTTACAGATTGCCCATGTGGTGCCGTTATCTTCCTGACCCGCCAAATATAAGTCTCGACCGTTGCCGCCAGTCTCTTCAACGTAACGCTTTGACTGGATCAGCATACCGCCCGAACCGACTGTAGGATCGTAGATTTCCATATGTTCGCGGGGATCAGTGATTTGCACGAGCAACCGCACAACTGTAGCTGGCGTATAGAACTCGCCGCCTTTTTTACCCGCGCTATCGGCGAAGAATTTGATTAGGTATTCGTATGCAGCACCGAGCAAATCAGGGAACTCAAAATCTTCATTTCGTAAGCGAAGCTTATCGAAGTGCGTAATAAGATTAATAAGCGTCTGATCAGGAAGCGGCTTTTTACCGATCTTGCGGTTAAAGTCGATATTGGTGAGTACATCCTCAAGCGCAGTGTTATTGCTCGGTTCTTCCTCAATTGCGGCTAGAGCTTTATTGAGTGTTGAACCAACACTTTCTTTGACGTGCTTAATCTCAGACCAACGTGCTTTTTTGGGAACGAAGAAATCGTATTCATCTGGGCTTTCAAGCTGCGCTTCAATCAAGTCAGCACGCATCCCCATTTTTTCGTATTCTTTTTTCTTATGGTCTCGTTGTTCGTCGAACTGGTCGTTCATACGTTTGAGAAAGAGCATGCCGAAAATAAATTCTTTAAACTCTGAAGCATCCATTTTTCCGCGCACTTCATCAGCGGTTTTAAGCAAATGGCTTTCGAGTTTTTGTAAGGTTAGTTTTTGCATATCTCTATTATAGGAGAGTGGATACTAAATGTCATTGACAGACTCTTTAAAGAGGCAACTCATTTTGTTTAAGTTCTGGTCTTTGTGTTATTGAAACGCCCTCTGGTTTAGCGATCACCACCTTGTGTCCCACGCAGGGGGACTAAGGATAAATCGTAACAGTAAGGCTGAGATACTTTCGCATAGTTGGTTGGTGGGATAGGTGCTGGTTTACTAGGAAGTCTTTGTTCTGGTCTTCGATTTTGTTTTTTCTAGTGTATCCTGCGGTTTTTCTTTACGTATGGAGGCTTTATTGATCGCCATTTAGTAATGCAGCTTTGAATTAGAGTTTTGTCGTTAATGTGCTCTCCAACGAGTTTAAGCGTTTTTAATTGGATATTGAATAGGCATTCGTCAGATATTAGATACTCTTTAAACTTATATTTTTGTAATATCATCACGGTTTGAATTAGCCTGGGTTTTCAATTGTTTGTATTCAGCAATTCTGCAAGTAATAAGAAGAAAGCATAAGCAAAATGATGCCCTGTTTTGACAATCTATGGTTCAATCGCAGATAATTTTAGTCATGAAGTTTAAAAAGCACTTAGAATCGATTGTTCCCTATTCACCGGGCAAGTCGGGTGGCCGTTCTGATGCAATTAAGCTATCGTCCAATGAAAATTTAGCCGGATGTTCGCCACAGGTTCAGGCAGCCCTTCAGACAGCTGTGGCTCATATTGCCTATTATCCGAATCAGACGCATGCCTTGGTCGCAGCGATTGCCAAGCATGTTGGGGTTTCGGAGGACCATGTAATGGTTGGCAATGGTAGTGATGAGCTAATTACCCTATTGGCTATGGGGTATTTAGAGCCTCAGCATACGGTATTGAGTGCTGAGCAGACGTTTAGTCAATATCAATTTGCTGCTCAATTAATAGGGGCCCGGTATGCCGTTTCAAGCATGGTTGGGGATTCGTATGATTTGGATGCGATGGCGGATCAAATTACAGATTCGACTCGGTTGGTATTTATTGCCAATCCCAACAATCCAACGGGCACGATGGTCACAGAATCGGCGGTGATTCGGTTTTTGAATCGTGTGCCGAGTTCTTGTCTGGTTGTACTGGATGAGGCGTATTATGAGTATGTTGAGCGCTCGGATTACCCGAATGGGGTGGCCATGTTATCTCAGTTTTCGAATTTGGTGATTACCCGTACGTTTTCTAAGGCGTATGGGTTGGCTGGTTTGCGATTGGGCTATGCCATTGCGAGTCCCGATATTATACGGGTATTGAATGTGGTTAAGCAGCCGTTTCATGTGAATGCGTTGGCGATGCGTGCAGGCCTTGCCGCATTGGGAGACCCTGCGTTTATTCGGGAGTCGGTAGCGACTGTATCGGAGCAACGACAGCGAACCATGGCGTTTTTGGATGGGTTTAAGAATCGAGGGGTGTCGTACACGGATAGTGTGGCCAATTTCGTATTGATTGATTTGCCGATGACTGGGCAAGCCGCATTTGATTATTTGTATCAACGCGGTATTGTCGTGCGGGATTTGGCGAGTTTTGGCCGACCTCAGGCGATTCGGGTTACTGTTGGACTTCCGAAGCATATGGATCGGTTTTTCTCTGCGTTTTTAGAATTAATGCGTTCAATTTAGAAGGTTTTCAATAGGCGGAGGCTATAGATTTAAAAAATAGATAGTTTTTAATTATTGATCAATCGGTCTTGTTTTGTATTTTGCTGGGTGTCATAGTTAATAACTTGTGTGAAAACATTTCGTATAATTGTGAAAAAAATTCGTATAATACAGCAATTGCTTAGTTTCAATCAATGCATGTAGGCTTAACGCCAGGTCGTCATCTGGTGTACACTGGCACTTATGACAACTAAACTAGATTCGTTGATAATTGCCGACCGGACCTTTCAATCACGTTTATTGCTAGGAACCGGCAAATTTAGCAGCATGGCAAGTATGCGTTCAGCCTTGGAGGGTGCGCGCACCGAGCTAGTTACTGTAGCCCTTCGCCGTGTGGACTTAAACCAACCGCAAGACGACATGCTCACCGTTATTTCCCCAGATCAGTACTGCATTTTGCCCAACACATCCGGAGCGAGAAACGCTGAAGAAGCCATTCGCTTGGCGCAATTGGCTCGAGCAACCGGCGTGTCCAACTGGATTAAGCTAGAAGTTATCCCAGATGCCCGGTACCTACTCCCCGATGGGCATGAAACCCTAAAAGCAGCGGACGCCTTGGTTAAAGATGGCTTCGTTGTGTTGCCTTACATTCAAGCGGATCCCCTATTGGCCAAACAGCTGGAAGCTGTTGGGTGTGCAACCGTAATGCCATTGGCATCGCCCATTGGATCCAACCAGGGGGTACAAACCGAAGCGATGTTGCGCATTATTATCGAACAAGCCACCGTTCCGGTGGTCGTGGATGCCGGTCTGGGCAAGCCCTCAGAAGCCGCTCGCGTGATGGAATTGGGTGCCGATGCTGTCTTGGTTAACACGGCTATTGCAACAGCCCCGGACCCTGAAGCCTATGCTATGGCCTTTCGATTGGCCACCCAAGCGGGCCGTCTGGCCTACACTTCGGGGATGCCCCGAGTGGGGCAAATCGCTTCTGCAAGTTCCCCCACAACGGGTACCTTGACTCAGTTCTTACATGACTAGCGTTTTTCACCATCATGCCGACGTAGCGCCTTTATTAATAGCAACGCCCACATCGGCGGATATCGATGCAATGTATTCGGCAACACACTGGTCGTTGACGGATATGCCGGCGTTACTTGATCCCCGTGTGGATCTTGAATGGCTGGCCCAAACGGCGCATACGCATACTGTGCAGCGATTTGGGTATACGATGCAGCTGTTTGCTCCCTTGTATTTATCCAATCTGTGTTACAACCAATGCACCTACTGTGGGTTTAGCATGGAACACGAATACCCCAGAAAAACGCTCAGCATGGCGGAGCTTCAGCTTGAATTGGGGGTTTTGCATCGGCAAGGGTTTCGTCATGTACTATTGCTGACGGGTGAGGCGCCGGGTAGCGTGGACGCTGATTATATTGCCGAAGCAGTTCGTCTGGCGAAGCAAACCTTTGATTCCGTTGGTGTTGAGGTGCAGCCGTTATCGCAACCGGAATATGCAACGTTGATTCAAGCCGGTGCGGATAGCTTAACGCTATACCAAGAAACGTATCATAAGGACACGTATTTAAATCATCACTTACGGGGTAAAAAACGCCGCTACGATTGGCGACTAACGGCCGTGGAGTCGGGGTGTGCTGCTGGATTTTATCGCATTAACGTGGGGGCCTTGCTGGGTTTGTATGATTGGCGGTACGAAGCGTTGTGTTTGAGTGCTCATTTGGCCCGTTTGCAGCACCGCTACGGTTCCATTCAGTTTGGGGTATCATTTCCGCGCATTCAGGGTATGTTTGGTGAATACACCGTTGATTACCCGGTATCGGATGCTGATTTGGTGCGCTTAATTACGGCGTTTCGGTTGGTATTTCCGGATATTGGTATTACGTTGTCCACACGAGAGCCAGCCCAGTTGCGGGATCATTTAATTCCATTGGGCATTACAACACTGTCTGCGGCCTCAAAAACCAATCCGGGTGGATACTCGGGTCAAGATACCGAGGTCCAATTTGATATTTCCGACGCACGCAGTGTTCAGGCGATTGACGCCTTATTGCGGAGTAAGGGATATTGTCCGGTTTATACGGACTGGTCGTGACGACTAAAGCACAGATTCGTCAGAGTCTTTTGGCTGCAGCAAAGCAGCGTCAGTATGATCCGGTCGCTTTGGCAAACGCAATTTTGCAGCAACCTGCCGTGAAACAGGCCAAGCGCATTGGGGTGTATATGGCGTTGCCCTCTGAGCCCGGTTTAGCTCAGTTTATTGATAGAGTTTCGGTTCCATTGGCGTTGCCGGTTTATGATGCGGATGCGAACCGGTACGTATTTCGGGCATTTGTACCGAGTCAAACAGGTCTAGTGCGTGGCAAGGATGGCTGCTTGGCGCCGGGTATCGAGTCGCCGATTGTTGCGCAACTGGATGCCATACTCGTTCCGTGCGTGGCTGTGGATAAGCAGGGCAATCGGTTGGGGCGTGGCCGTGGGGTTTATGATCAACTATTGGCGGATCACCCGACGGTTGCGATTGGTGTGGTGTATCCTCAGCATGTGCTGGATCGACTGCCCGTGGAGCCGCATGATCAACCGGTTCACGCCGTTGTTTTAGCTAAATAACTTCGTAGGATCTTGGACAGGGTGCCTGAGAGTTTTTGGCCACACCCGATCCAAATTAGTACTGAAAAAAATATGAATTTAGTTTATATTTTGAAATAAGGGTTTTATTTTTAATTAAAAAAGAGCGGTGAATCAGGATTGGAGTGCGTTGCAGTTTGTGAGTGAGGAGTTGCAGGGTGATCGTGATGTGGTGCTGGCAGAGGTTAATCATGAGGTGCTGGAAGCAGCTAATGCTCATTCCCCTCGATAGCATTGCGCTAGTTGGACGTATTTTTCAGCCCATTGCAAATGGGTATCATAGTTCCCCTGGACCGTTTTGACATAGCGTCCGGGAACGCCCACCCACAATTCATTGGGGCCGACGATGGTGTTTTCTTTGATTACAGTCCCTGCGCCAATCGCTGCGCCGGATTGAATGACAGCCCCATTTAAAATGATGGCCCCCATGCCAATCAACACCCCCGATTCAATCGTGCACCCATGAATCACCGCCCGATGGCCAATCGTGACTGACTCCCCAATGACCACCCCCCGATCATTTTCAACATGCAGTACAACACCATCCTGAATATTGCTACGGGCACCCACCGAAATTGATTGAATATCCCCCCGCAACACAGCGGAAAACCACACCGATGCCGATTCATGCAACACCACATCCCCAATAATATCCGCACTGGGGGCCACCCAGGCCGATGCATGAATCCGTGGGGATTGACGCAAAACACCATCTGGCAAATCTGTTTTTTTCATTGTATAACTCCTAAGCAATACCCACTACCGGGTTTTTTTCTAATAACACGACAATTCTTTTTTTTGCGCATATGCTGAATGTATTCAATCGATAATGGGGATGACCATGCATCGGTGGGAATATATTGAAGAATGAACGGCGCTTTAGCAATATCCTGCGTCCAGGTATAAAAGTCTGGCAATGTCTGAATCGTGCTGGGGCGAACCAGGGTCGTGATCCGTAGGGGAATTTGTGCATCCTGAATCCATTGAATCGTTGTGTTGAGTTGATCCCAACCATCATACCCCGTATGGTCTAAATATTCCGCTTGGCCATACGCCGGAACAAATACTGTAATGCGGTGAATGTACGGCAATAGCGGATCCAAATACGGCTTACCAATGCCCGTGGTCCATAGATGCACACGATGCCCTTGAGTCAAAGCCAGCCATTCAGTTGGGTTGGCCAATAACGGCTCACCCCCCACAATGTGATGAAAGAACCATCGCTTGGCCATGGGAAACCAAGGCGAAGTCTCTGAGTGCGGGAGGGCTGGGCGGTTTGCAGGAGTCTTGAGCGGACAGCCCGGACAATCGAGCAAACACGCATAACTCACACAGGTTTGCATCTAGCCTATTGATTCAACCGCATGAAATACCACCGGTTGAGCACTGTGTGGGTTGGGATAACAGCCCCCGTCTTCATAGACCAATTGCCCATTAACGATGGTCATAATGGGCCAGCCGGTGAGTTTTTTTCCTTCAAACACAGACCAATTGGATTTGGATAATAAGTGCTTGGATTGAACCGTTTGAGTGCGTTTCAAGTCTACCAAGGTAATATCGGCATCATACCCAACCGCAAGCCGACCTTTATTGGCAATACCATAAATATCACTGGGGTTCTGGGCACACCATCGGATGACATCATCCAATTCAAATCGACCCTCATGCATCGCATTTAACAATAACGGAACTGTGAGCTGGACAATGGGCATCCCCGATGGGGCTTGTCCATAGGGATGGTCTTTTTCATCGCGTTGATGTGGGGCATGGTCACTGGCAATCATGGGAATGGTTCCCGATAGTAGGGCACTCCATAATGCCGCTTGGTGTCGGGCAGCCCGTATGGGTGGGTTAATTTGCAAATATGTTCCCCATTCAGCATAATCATCCGCATTGCAAAACAAATGCTGAGGCGTTACTTCACAGGTTACATAGGGCGAATTCAGTTGTTGTAAATAGGTACATTCTTCTGCGGTGGTTAAATGACAAATATGCAGGTGTTTTTGATGGCGTATCGCCAATTGGGAGAGGGCTTCTGTACACCGGATAGCCGCTTCACTCGGGCGCATGTGTGGATGCTCGGCAGCGGTTTCATGCCCGGTTCGATTGGCATGCTTGGCTCGAATCATGCTTTCATCTTCCGAATGCACACTAATTCGATGGTGTGTGCGAGAGAATAGGGTTTCCCATTGCTCGGGCTCACTAAGCAATAAATCTCCTGTGGATGAACCAGCAAATAATTTAATCCCTGGAATGCCGGTAATGGTATCCAACATGTGCAAGTTTTGGCGTGTTGCTCCTATGAAAAAAGCATAGTTCACCAGAGATGTATCTGCCGCAATTTGTTTTTTTTGATCTAAAGTAGTTTGATCCACGGTCATGGGATTGGTATTGGGCATTTCAAAAAAGGTAGTAATGCCACCAGCCGCAGCGGCTTGACTGCCCGTTTGAATGGTTTCTTTGTGGGTTGGCCCCGGTTCTCTAAAATGCACATGGGCATCAATAAATCCGGGGCATACTGTTAGACCGGGCTCGTGTATCACCCGTTCGGCATGCACAGACAACGACGGGCCAATCGCCACAATTTTACCGTCCCTAATCAGTAAGTCCCCCTCAAAAATGCCATTGGGAAGAACCAATGGCATTTGTTTGAATAATACGGATTCAATCATAAATTAGGATTACCACTCCAAGCTACCGGTCTGGTATTCGCGTACGGTGCCTTCAAAAAAGTTTACTTCTATCATATTGCCCTGGGTAAACTCATCAATCCAAGGAAATGGGTTCTTCGTATTAAATACTTTCGGCAACCCAATGGCTGTTAGACGTAAATCGCCAATAAATTGAATGTATTCTTTTAATGTATCCGGTGTAATGCCCAAGATTCCGTCCCCAATGCAAGAGCATCCCCATTCGTATTCCATCTGAACGGCATCAACGATATTTTTCGCCATTTTGTCTTGAACCGCTTGGGTC
>JAQCBC010000015.1 GCA_027621615.1 bacterium | reverse complement strand
CTTCGGCGGCGTCCTCTTTGGCTTGGAGTTTGGCTTGGGCGGCTTCGAGTTCGGCTTTGGCTTGGAGGGCTTGGGCGTCGGCTTTGGCGGCGGCGAGGGCGTCGTTGAGTTGTTTTTGGAGTCCTTCGAGTTCGGCTTGAAGTTGGGCTTTGTCGGTTCCAGCGGCGTCGGCGTCGGCAGCGTCGGTTTGGACGGAGGCGGCTTCGCTTGCCAACTGATTACCAGTTGTAGGATAAGACATAACGGTCTGTTTAGAATCAGCTAAACAACCAACAGCTCCACCAACTCCACCACCAACCGTTGCGCCAACGAAACACCATAAAAAAATAGCTAACAGAGCCATAGCCGGTGATGTCGCTGCAGCCCCAGCCGCTATAGCCCCTAGTACGGCAAAAACAATGCCGATTCCACCAAGTGCAGATATACAAGCTGCTGGAACCAATGAACGATCGTTTTGTCTTACAGTTTGAAGCTGATCCGTAGCCTTAACTGGATGTCTAAGTTGATTACCTGGTAGAATTGGACCGATTGACATTATTTACTCCCCCTAACTACATTTTTACTACACTTAATTATACAGCTACACAAAATTATACACAAAAAAAATTGAAATGTCAATGATTTAATCAAATCATGACCGATTAATTCAACCACTCTCCATTGCTGATACATACAAACAGAATGCCCCCTCGATGAGAACTTTAAACCTGTCCATCGAATTAAAAGTCCCCTTTAGGGGATTTAGGGGCTTAGGGATTTAGGGATTTAGGGGCTTAGGGGCTTAGGGGCTTAGGGATTTAGGGGTAGTGGCTTAGGGGTAGGGGCTTAATTAATTACCAGATCCCACCAGCGCCATACGGCGTGCCAGAATTTGTGTTGGAATCTACCGAATTAACATCGCGTTGTTGGCGCCAATCCTCCACATACACCGCATCGTTGAATGCATCCATGCTACCAACATTATCTAAATTGTCTAAATTCGTTAAGCCCAAGTACGCATCCACAATACCTGAAAATACCGTATAATCATTGGAAAATGTTAACGAAACAGCCCCAAAGTCCGTATCCTGGACAACTGCCACCGATGGGGCTACCGCTTCCACATAATCCAACGGAAATTGAGGATCAAACGAAACCCGAAACACCACCGCATATGCCGCCGGTTGCAACGGACCCAAATCAAACACCCCCGACGGCTGGGTAATTACAGCATCAGACACCACCCGATCGGTCTGAATATCAATCACATAAACCGCAATCGGTCGTACCGAATTTTGAATAACGCCCCGCATGGATGCCCCCACAATCGGGGTTGACAGTGACACACAAATCACACAAAATAGTACAACGATTATGCGCAACCTGTTTCCCAATCGCTTGTCTGTTTTGCCTACATTTAATTGCATGGTACTCGTGTTTAGTATACTCCTGATTGCATCAACCGGCTATGCTCAAAACAATTTGCACGGTGCTGGGGCTACCTTGCCCTACCCGTTGCTCAAAAAACTATTTCGAGAATACCAATACAATACTGGAAAATCCATTATTTTTGAAGCCATTGGATCCGGCAGCGGCTTAGCAAAGTTTAACGCCAATGCCGTTGATTTTTTGATCTCAGATACCCCAGATGAAACCACCTTTAATGCCCCCAACCGGATCGCCGTACCCATCAGCATCAGTGGCGTGGCTGTTGCCTATAATTTACCCAAAAACCCCGACTTAAAACTAAATAAAGCGATTTTAAAAGCCATCTATTCCGGTGAAATCACCCATTGGAATGACCCCGCCATTACAGAACTAAACGCCCCCGAATTAATGCCCAACCTGCCCATCCAAGTGGGCACACGCCCCGCCAAAAGCGGAACTTATTACATTTTTACCCAGTTTTTGGACGCCAACTCCCTCCAGGGCAATCACGTCTTGCCCGGAAGTCTCGCCATGGCTCGGTTTATTGATGAAACCATCGGCAGTGTGGGTTTTTTAGGGTTAAACCATGCCGTTGACCAACACTTAAAAGTTGCCCGCATTGAAAATAATGTTGGGGCGTTTATTATCCCAAACCCCCACGTAATTGGCATGGCCACAACTGAAAACTCTCCGTATGCGTACCCAATTAGTGGGCTGTCTTGGCTGGTGTTTGATGCCAAGCAAACCGAGGTCCGCCAGTTAGCGCAATGGTTGTTAGAAACGGGGCAGTATTATCACAAACAATTCCAATATGCACCCCTGCCCCAACAGCAGCGGGTCCAATGGTTAAAAAAACTGGAAATTTCTCAATGAAACACGTTGCAACTGTCGGACTGGGTATTATTCTATTCGCCACACGGGTGTTTGCCACTGAATCTGCCATTTACAGCCCCAGTGAAGCCCCAACAGTAACGGCTAAAACCAACATTTTGATTAAAGGAAAAACGCCCTTTAAGGAAGCGGTGTTTGTGAATGGACAACCCATCGAGGTCCAACCCAGTGGCCAATTTTACAACCGCTACCCCATTGCCATTCCCAGCAACCAAACACTGGTGATTACCCTCTTGGATGCTGAAAAAGCACCCCAGCACAGCTACCATCATGTTGTAGCCTTACCCGGTCCATCGGATATTGGCAGTTTAAACGACCCACAACGGTCCAACTACTTGTATACCCTCAACAGCCCCTTTATCCACAAAAGCATGACCCAAAAAAACCTGTTTCAGCCCGTATCTCGGGCGGAATTGGCCTATTTCAGCCATGCCATTCTTCAGCAAGACCCCCAACCCCCAACCCCCACAGACTATTCCGATGTGGATGCAAATGCTTGGGCCAAGCCAGCCATTGATCAACTCGTGGCCAATGAAATTATGCGCAAATACATGGATGGTCGGTTCCACCCTGAAAAACCAATTTCAACACTCGAATACATTATTACCGTTGTCCGAGCCTTAAATTTAGAATCCGAATCCGACACCGCCCCGCTGCCGTATAGCGACATTGACCCGGACGACTGGACCACACGGTTTGTTCGCATCGGCTACACGCACCAATTACTACCGGACACCCCCCAGTTAAATGGCAATGCGCAATTGGATTACCAAACATTTTTATCGCTTTTGGGTCGAATTCCCGCCGTTCAAGCCCACATTAACGCCCAACGCAATGCCGCAGCGCCATTGGCTGACATGGCCACAATTATGGCCAATATTCAAGCCTATCAGGCGCACCCGCGCACAACGATTGTCATGGACTCCCTACAAAACGGTGATATTCTCTATGCCCCAACAACCACCTTATCGGTAACGGTTAACCCAGCGGCTCCCTTCCAGTTTAATCAAACAACGCTAACACCCGATGCATCGGGACACCGTCAGATCGCCGTATCCGTATTTGAACCCGGACCCGTGCCAATCACGATTACCACAGGACCGTTTAAAAAAACAATGACGGCCTATTATTTCCCGTGGTACCCCGAATTAAATAACCATTGGATTAGCGGAACCATTAGCCGCTTGCGCTATGTTCGAAAACTCGAAACCCCTCGGACGTTTTCCCCCACACAAACCATGACCCGAGCCGAGTTTAAAGCGTTGTTTTTATGGGCAACCGGCTTGCCTAAAACAACCGACACAACCCCATGGTTTTCAGACACCGGCTCCAACCCTCTGCTAACACGGGCAGAAGCTGGGGCCGCCATTGCCAAATTTATTGGCCATACCCCCGATCGCACATCAAGCATGGACAACAGCGTCTTTCGCGATGTCCCCAATGGGCATTGGTTCCGGCCGTATTTGTCCACCTTGTTGGCGAAAAATATTGTCCGGGCGAATGCCCAGTTTCATTTAAACCGACCCATTACCGAGGCCGAAGTGGTTCATATGCTCAGCCAAACAGCCCCGGTTCAACACGACCTCAACGCAGCTTTGTAATGCGACACACACTGGAACAGGCATTAACTGACGCCATCCAGACGGCCGGGATTGACTGTCACGGTCAAGCCTTGGATTTGCATGCCCCCAACCAAAGCAGCCATGGGGATTATGCAACAGCCATTGCTTTTCGATTGGCCAAAGTGATGAAACAAGCTCCGACTCAAATTGCCGAAACATTTATTCAGGCCCTTCAGCCCGCTATGGCCACCCAAGCGACACTGTCACAAATCAACGGCTTTATTAATATTACGTTAACGCCCAGCGCTCGGCTATTGCACATTGAAGCGAAGGCTGAATACCCCGTTACCCCCCGACGAATTTTATTGGAATTTGTATCGGCAAACCCCACCGGACCCTTGCACATTGGGCACGGACGCTGGGCCGTGTTGGGCAGCTGTTTGGCCAATTTATTGCGTGCCGTGGGGCATCGGGTTGATACGGAAAATTACATCAACGATGCTGGTAATCAGATTGCCTTGTTTACCGCCAGTGTTGCCGCAGCCAAAGCCGGCGAAGCAATTCCCGAGGATGGGTACCACGGGGCCTATATTCAAACCATTGCCAATGGAAATACCGACCCCGTTACCCACATGCTGAGCCAGCATGAATCGGATTTAGCCGCCATTGGGACCCACTTTGACCACTGGTTTCGGGAACACACCTTGCATGCCAACACGGCCATCCCAGATGCCCTGGCGCATCTCAAAACCCATTGCTACACCCACGATGAAGCGGTTTGGTTCAAAAGCACCGCATTCGGGGACGATAAAGACCGTGTCTTGGTCAAATCGGACGGATCCTTGACGTATTTTGCCGTTGACATTGCCTATCATTGGAACAAACTTCACCGCGATTATGACCAACTCATTAATATTTGGGGGGCTGACCACCACGGGTATGTACCCCGTGTATCGGCAGCCGTTCAAGCCCTTCAAAACGGCCACACTCAGACTGAATTAACCGTCTTAATTGGACAATTGGTCAGTTTAGTTCGAGACGGCGAACCGGTTCGCATGAGCAAGCGCAGCGGCGATATGATTTATTTCCGGGACGTCATTGACGATATTGGCGCCGATGCCACCCGCTTTTTCCTCATTCATAAAAGCAGCGACTCCCACATTGAATTGGACTTGGATTTGGCGCATCAAAAAACAGCTGAAAACCCAATTTTTTATATTCAGTATGCCCATGCACGGATTTGCCAACTGTTGCAAAAAGTGGGTGACCCCCCCGATGTGACTATCCATCAAATTGCCGACGCCTATACCGAGGCAGACCGGCCCTTATTGCAATGTTTAATGCACAGCACCGATACCCTGTTGGATGCAGCCGACGCCTATGCCCCCCACCAGTTGGCAACCTATGCCTTGGAATTGGCCCGGCACTTTCATCGATTTTATGAAACCAACCCCGTCTTAACCAGCACCGGAGTTCAGAAAGCCTACCGATTATGGGTCATTGGTCAGGTCCAGCAGACCCTGCAGCGGGTATTGGGCATTTTGGGCATTTCAGCCCCCACACGCATGTAACCATGCATCCATTTGTGTATGCCGTGCATCAATCGGTGCTTCGTGATGACCTGATTGATTTTGATGCACCCATACTTGTGGGATTTTCAACCGGACCGGACTCGGAATTTTTATATCACTACCTGAATCATGTGTATCGCCCGGATCTCTTGCATTTGGTCTATGTCAATCATCACCTTCGTCCAGCCGCAGACTTGGACCATGAACTAAGCCGGGTCACCGCATTGGGCCAGCGCCATCGGGTAAATAGTGTGGATGCGCCCATTACAGGCGCCAGCGGCATTGAAGCGCGCGCACGGGAGGCCCGGTACACCGAATTTGAGCGAATTGCCCGCGAGTATGGTATTTCGCAAATTAGCACCGGGCATCATTACGATGATCACATTGAAACCATTTTGCTCCAGCTTATTCGAGGCACCCAACGGGGGTTGCGAGGCATTGCCCAAACAAAGCCCTGGGGACCTGGGATCTTGATTCGGCCGTTAATCCACTGCTACAAAGCCGATATTTTGGCCTATTTAGACGCCCACCAACTTCCCTATACCTGCGATAGCACAAATGCAGACACCCAGTTTACCCGCAATAAAATTCGCCACACCCTGCTGCCCCTGTTGCAAAGCCTCAACCCCAAGATTCACGACCGGCTCAATACCTTCGCCACCTATCACGAAGGGGTTCATGATTTTTTAGACCAGCACCATGCCGATGCCTATACGCACATTATTAAGCAGCACCAGCACTGCCAGATTGACCGACACTACTTGATTCAGAAACCCATCATTACCCAACGCTACCTACTCTTGCACATGGCCCAGCACGTCACAAACACCCCGGCCAATCATCAGCACATCCAAACAATACTGGACCTTGCCAACACGCCACCGTTCCCCAAATACACCCAATTACCCGGGCATGTCGACGTGACCATTCAAACCGAAACTCTCTCGCTGAAACGTACACGTTGACATACTGTACTGAGATTCAGTATCATTTAATCAAGTAGCATATTGTATTTGAATTAAGGATATTAAATCACATGAACTATCAACACCTACTTCTATTGACTCTGGGCTTCAGTCTTGCGCTTCAGGGGACGACGTTGTCGGAAGTCGAGGTCATTGGGCATTCCCCAACAGCCACCCAAGAAATGCCCGGCTCGGCCGATGTGATTAGCGAAGAAACCTTGCAGCGGGCCCAGCCCTTAACCACAGGGGAAGCCTTGATGCGGGTCCCTGGTGTATCGGTACGCAACGAAGACGGGTTGGGCTTGCGGCCCAATATTAGCATTCGGGGGATCAATGGCAACCGAAGCAAAAAAGTATTATTGCTTGAAGATGGTCTCCCCATTGCCCTAGCCCCTTACGGCGAAAGCAGTGCGTATTATTCCCCACAAATTGACCGGATTGCACGCATTGAGGTCTTAAAAGGCAGTGGCAGCATTTTATATGGCCCCCAAACGATTGGAGGCGTGGTCAATTTTATCACCGCCGAGCCCCCAAGCAGCCGAACGGTCAAAACAACCCTAGCCATGAGTAGTTTTGATACCAATAAGGCTCAGGTTCACTACGGAAACCGATGGGGGGATCACGGACTCTTGGTCAATTACTTGCGGCGATCCGGCCAAGGGTTCCGAAGCCCCATGCCCTTTGACATTCACGATGTAAGCATTAAGTATGGCTTCACACAATCCGAGCGATCAGAGCTGAGCCTGCGGACCCATTACTACACGGAGCGATCCGCATCGACGTATACGGGACTGACCGAATCCATGTTTCAGGAAGACCCCCGCCAAAACCCCGCCATTTATGACCGGCTGTATGTGGAACGGGCTGGCGTTCGCCTCGGGCATCGGTATTATACGGACTTCGCCTTAATTCACACGAACGTTTATGGCTACCACACCAGCCGAAATTGGTGGCGACAAGATTTCACCCGATCCAACACACTTGTACCTGAACAGACAAACAAGGGCAACAATCGGTACTACACCGTTGCCGGATTAGAAAATCGCATTGAGTGGGATGCGTTGACCGTTGGCGCACGCGTGCACCATGAGTTTGAAGATAGAAAAAAAATTATTGGCGCATCCCCAACCGCTCGCAGTGGGTCTCTGAATAGTCACGAGCACCGTAGTACGGATGCCGTGGCCACCTATGCTCAGTATCAGTATGCTGTGAATGACCGTGTTGACATTATCCCCGGGTTGCGTCTTGAACATTACCAGCAACGCCGGGCCATTTTAGTTGAAGGTGACCAGGCAAAACATAAAAGCGGGACCACCCAAACCACCGCCTGGATCCCTGGCATCGGCGCGACGGCCTATGTCACGGATCAGGTTCAAGTTTTTGGGGGCGTGCACCGCGGTTTTGCGCCGGCCTCGTTTGGTGATGCGCTTGACATTAATGGCCAAGACCAGCAACTCGACCCTGAAGAAAGCTGGAATTATGAAGCTGGTATCCGAGGCGCTCTATCTGAGCATACGCATTTTACCAGCACCGCATTTTTTACGGACTATTTCAATCAAGTAGTCGCAACATCGGGTACTTACACGAAAGCCAATGGGGGTCGGTCCCAAACCACCGGTGTTGAACTTGGGCTTCAGTATACTCGGCCGTTACCCAATGGCTTTCAGCTCACGTCATCGGCTGGGCTAACCCTACAAACAGCCATTTATACCAATACATCGATCAAAGGCAGTGCCGTTGGTAATCGTGTGCAGTACACACCCAGCGAGCAGTACCAAGCGTCTGTGGGGCTTGAAACGGCCAAGGGGTTTTCCGTGGAGGTCTCCGGGGTGCATACTGGCATGATGTATTCTGATGCCGCCAATACTGAATCCGGCAGTGCCAATGGTCAAACGGGGGTTATTCCGGCGTACACCGTCTACAACATCAGCACCAGCCAAGCCTTTACCCCAAGACTCATCGGCTTTGCCAGCATTAAAAATTTATTTGATTTAACCTACATAGCCTCCCGAAACCCCGAAGGCATTATGCCGGGCAATAGCCGTATTATTGAAGCCGGGATAACCTACCACTATTAAGATGCCCGCGAGTCTAGACACTATCATTGAGCCAGTGGGGGTATTAATTTACCCCCTTGCCCTATGTTCCTTGGTATCTGTCTGGGTAATTTTGGATAAGTCTGTTTTTTGGATTCAGTATTTGCGGCGGCGCAATCGGCCGTACTTAACCCAATGCTTAGCGGCGGTGCAGCGCAATGATAACGCCGGAGCCTTGGCCATTGTTAAGCAACATGCCCACCCCGTGTTGCGGGTGTTTGGCACGGCGTTGCATTACCATACCCGGCATCAGAGCAGCCAATTGCACTATGCCTGTGCCCGTGAATTACGCGGCATGCGCAGTCGCCTGAATGCCCTAGTCACGATTATTACCATATCGCCATTGTTGGGTATTTTGGGTACAATTGTGGGGATTATTCAAGCCTTTCAAGGGTTATCGATTGAAGCGGGACTGGACCCAACAGTGATGATTCAGGGTATTTCCAGCGCCTTGTGGACCACGGCCATTGGATTGAGCATTACCATTGTGACCTTTATTCCCTATTATTTTTTTCAATCTCGGGTTGAAAAAGCCGGGCATGACTTGGAAGACTGGGCGACCCAATTCGAATTGGCGCGAGCGGGGGAATTGGGATGATTTTGCACACGGAGAAAAAATCAGCGGTGCATGTGGATATGATTCCCTTAATTGATAGCTTGTTTGTGCTATTGGCCTTTTTTCTTATTGCGGTGTCTACCATGGTTGTTCAAAAAACATTGTCCATTCAGTTACCATCAGCCGCCACAGCCGTGACCGTCACCGAACCGATTCCCACAATTAGCATTGACGCCAATGAGCAGCTCTATTGGTCCGGGCAACCCATTGCCTTGAATGCCCTCACGGGTGTTCTCCCTGAAACCGACCGCGTGATTATCCAAGCCGATGAAAACGTCCGTCAAAAAGTTATTGTGCAAGTGTTGGACCAAGTCAAACGCAATCAGATTCAAACCGTCATGGTGCAAACCCGATGAAACTGAGCAGTATACTCATTACAGCCACCACAATTGCCCTGCATATGGCCGGGGGGCTAGCCGTGAACAGCTGGCTGGCCAATCATGCGGGTACCACCCCCCAACTTGGGGTTCAACCGTCGGTGATTGAATATGTTCAGTTGGCCGAACCCATCACGCAACAGCCGGTTGAACCCGTTAGTGCTGAGCCTGCACCCATCGCTATAAAACCCAGTGATCCCGCGACTCCGGCTCCCTTAAGCATTGTCAAAGCGAGTCCGATTGTAGCGGAAAACAAGCCCCCCCACTACCCCCGCATGGCGCTTCGTCGCCAGCAGGCGGGAACCGTTTTATTGCGGGTACATGTTTTAGCGAATGGCACGCTTGATACCATCCAACTGCACGCGTCATCGAGGCATCGATTGCTGGATCAAGCCGCCATTGCTGCAGTTTCTGACTGGCAGTTTTCGCCCCAAACAACCAACGGGCAATTTGAAAATAGCTGGGTAAATATCCCCATTACCTTTAAATTAAAGGACAGCTAACCCTTACGCTTTCGCAAAAAAACCTCACGAGTCTCACTTTGTAAAAACCGATTGGTTTGCTTTTGGTTGCCCCAGGTATCCGTAGGTGTGGGGCCATAATCATGCCCGGGGTAGATCACCGTATCATCGGGTAGGGGCCATAGGGTTTCAAATAACGCCGTATAGAGCTGCGCCACATCGCTATGGGGCAGATCCGCACGGCCACATCCATCCACAAACACAGTATCCCCGGTGATTAACTGCTTCCCCAGTCGATAACACACCCCGCCTGGGGAATGACCGGGTGTATGCAATACCGCAATACTATGCCCCGAAAAGGGTATCGTTTCCCCTACAGCCAATTGATTCAAAACCATGGGAACGGGCGGATCATAGTGGGCGTATTCCGAAATATATACAGGAACATTGTTCAGCGCCAGACACTCCGGTACACCGGATACATGATCATAATGCTCATGGGTCAACAAAATTCCCACAACCGTTAACCCCTGCTGAGTCACAATCGCTTGAAGCTCTGGAATGTCCCAAGCCGGATCCACAATAAGCGCCTCAGCACCCGACTGAATCACATATTGCATATTACCCATCGGACCCGCCCAATGGGTATGAATAACACAATCACTCATGCCAATTGTCGTTTTAAATACGTGTATTCTCGTAAAATGTCCCGAACGTACGCCCGCGTTTTGCGCGCTAAGCGTCGGGACGCCCGAACCGATGAATACCCCTGATAATACGACGCCAACGCCATGGTATTCACTTCTGCATGGCCCTCCCAATTGTTGCGCATTTGTGTAAAATAGGCGACTGTCCCCGATACATTTTGCCGAATATCAAACGGGTCCGTGATTCCCAAAGCCTCGTAGTTAAAATCTTTGATTTGACCCAAACCGCGAGCCGATGTAGCACTAACCGCATACCGATTGAATCCGGACTCGCGGGAAATCAAGGCTGCAATTAATTTGGGATCCACCGAATAGGTTCGGCTATAATCCACAATGGCCTGCGCAATGCGCCGGGCTTCTTCGTACTCAACGGTAGTATACCGGTCGGTTATGTACGTGTAGATAACGTCAAAATCAGCCTCAAATTGCTGCAACGATTCGCCCGATTGACTGGACTCTATGTCAGCCAACGCTGATGATTTGGTTGCTGATGATTTGGTTTTTGAGATTAATGGGGTAGTCGTTGAACCGGTGTCGGCGGATCGGGTATCTTTCGGGGTCTCGTTCCCCCCAAGCAATAGGTACAAAACAACAATGGCAACCGGAATTATTGCCATGCCTGAACCACTGTTTGAATGTATGTATCAATCGT
>JAQCBC010000014.1 GCA_027621615.1 bacterium | reverse complement strand
AGTCGACAATCTTCTTGTTAAGTGTAAAAAGCTGGGAATTTTAGCTGATTTTGGCATTTGGATTGACCGGCACGACCCCCATCCAATACCACCCATTACGGGCGGCTCTCATTGCCCCCCTGAATGCGAAGCCTATCGCCAAGGCGGTGCACTACGCCCCAAAGATCTAACCAAAATTGATGCATTCGCGTATGGAAAAGAACTTGACAGCATCCAAAACTGGCTAAATAAAGCGCCGTCGTTATGCCAATTCGAACGTCCAGCACAAACGCAAGCAATGGCCCAAACCATTGTCCAGCGATGCACCGCCGATGAACCGGAGCATCGACCAGACATGCCAGATATTCGAAAAATGATGTGCTTTTTGATTCTTTAGCAACGCTTACGTCTCATTGGCTCGAGTAAATTGGCGAGCGTCCTGGGTTATTGCTATACTATTGAACTACGGACGCTAAATCAACGATTCGGCGACCCAATAACGGTATCAAACACAAAAAGGAGTAACACATGACACATAAAAAACCCCATGTTGGTATTATTATGGGATCCAAATCGGACTTGCCCATTATGGAAAAAGCCAGTGAGTTTTTAACCGAGTACGGCATTGCCAATGATGTGTATGTTGCATCGGCACATCGAAACCCAGACAAAGTTAAAGCGTTGGTATCCGATTTTGAAGAAAACAGCAGCGTCATTATTGCTGCAGCGGGCATGGCAGCGCATTTACCCGGGGTGGTAGCCGCCTATACCACAACCACACCTGTCATTGGGGTGCCCATTCGTTCCAGCTTTGATGGATTGGATGCCTTGATGTCTATTGTTCAAATGCCCCCGGGCATTCCCGTTGCAACGGTGGCGGTTAACGGAGCCAAAAACGCCGCTATTTTGGCTATGGAAATGATTGCGATTCATGATGATTCGGTTAAAGAATCGTTGAGAAAATTTCGAGCGACGTTTAACAAGTGACCCTCGTTGACTACATCCTCCTGGGGGTTTTGGGATTCTTCTTTGTTTTAGGTATCCGCCGGGGGGGATTGCGTCAATGCACCGATATTGGGGCTATTTTGGGGGGGCTGTATATTGCAAGCCGGTACCATACTGTGTTGGGGAAGCAGCTGGGGCACATCTTTCGCATTCCCGATGCCTATCAAGCGATTGCTGGCTTTGTTGTGATTTGGGCACTGGCTTTGGCTGTTGTGCTGGGATTGGGGATGCTGTTGCATCGTTTGGTTCATTTAACCGCCTTAGGGCCGGTTAATCGTGTGCTAGGGGGTGTTTTGGGTAGTGTTAAAGGGCTTTGTATCATGATTCCGTGTTTAATCGCCCTGTTGGCACTGGAAACCCCGGGCTTGCATAACTCGGCCATTATTCGGTATACCATGCCCTGGATTGAACCCATTGCGGATGCGTGTTTGGATGCGGCAATTCCGGCTGGCCCGGATTGGTATCCATCCCAGTTAACCCGTTAATAATAAATTTGGAGTGTATCGGGAACAATCGCAGCGTCTGGCTTCAGCAATAGCAACGCCGTTGCCCAAGCATCCGCCAACAAGCACGTTGGGGCCTTGACGGACACCGATGCAACGCCCAATTGGACCGGATAGCCTGTTCGTGGGTCTAGAATATGAGCATAGTGCTGACCATTAATCTGAACGGTATTGCGATAGGTACCACTGGTGGCTAAGGCTTCGTTATGGAGTGCTACGGGCTGTTTGACTTTCCCGGGCTGATCCGGATCTTCAATGCCAACCACCCAGGCTTTCTTGCGAAGGGAATGCCCCCGTGCCACCACCTCCCCGCCGATTTCAATCATAAAATTAGGCACTGTGTCCGCCACCAATTCAGCCAATTGATCCACGGCATAGCCTTTAGCCAAGGACGATAGATCCAGTTGCATATCCGCCGGCTTGGTTAATTGATTCCCAACCAATTGCAAGCGCTGATACCCCACACGCGCCTGAGTCCGCTGAATGGCAACGGGATCGGGAATTTGAACCGCGTGATCTTTAAACCCCCATAGGGCATACAGCGGCTCCACGGTAATGTCATACGCGCCTTGGGTTTTTTTGGCAATGGCCAACGCCGTTGCCAGTACGGTTGTCATATCCGGTGAGAGCGTATACGTTCCCCCACCCTGATTTAACTGCTGAATTTCAGTGTTAGCATGATACGTTGAAAAAATACGCGTGAGTCGGTCCAATTCGGCAGCGGCATCTCGGTCTAAGCCTCCCTTAATATACGGCCGTCGGGACCAATATTTGATCGTATAGGAGGTCCCCATGGTCTCCCCTTGAATCACGGTTTCTCGGGGCCAAAAATAAAGGGCGACGAGTATAGCCAAGGCAATAAACGCAATACGCCATGGGTTCATGGCGTATCGGGTACTCAGACTCACAGGGACTTGTGACACACCCTAGCCGAAATCATCAAATGCGATCATTTCCTTTTCAACGCCAATCGCATCCAACATGCCCATCGACGCAGAGAGCATCATCGGTGGGCCACACAGATAGTACTCAATTTCAGTGGGATCCTCGTGCTGATCTAAATATTCTTCTTTCAAAACCGTGTGTATAAACCCTTGGGAACCCTCCCAATTGTCTTCGGGCTGTGGGTCAGATAACGCAACATGGTAGGTAAAATTAGGGTTCTTTCTCGCCAACTCTTTAAATTCATCGTCATAAAACATTTCCCGTCGAGACCGAGCCCCATACCAAAAGGTAATGCGCCGTTTGCTACTGAGCCGTTTGAGTTGATCAAAAATATGACTACGCATGGGGGCCATTCCCGCCCCACCCCCGATAAAACACATTTCCCGGTTGGTATCTTTGGCAAAAAATTCGCCATACGCACCACTTAATTCTATGGTATCGCCAGGCTTTAAATTAAAAATATACGACGATCCAATACCCGGTATCACATCTTTCCCAGGGGGTGGGGTTGCAATACGCACATTTAAAATAATGACATTGTCATCGCCCGGGTAACTGGCCATGGAGTACGCCCGAAAAATTTCTTCATCGTTGCTGGCATTTAAATCCCATAAGTTATAGCGGTCCCATTCGTCTTTGTATTCATCTTCAATATCAAATGATTTAAACGATAAGTCATAGGGTGGAATATAAGTTTGAATGTACCCGCCAGCCGTAAAATCAAACTTCATGCCCTCGGGCAATTTCAAGACGAGCTCTTTAATGAACGTCGCTACATTGTGGTTGGACACAACCTCACAGGTAAACTTTTGAATACTAAAAATCTCGTCTGGGATTTTAATTTTGATATCCGATTTCACTTTAACCTGACAGCCCAACCGAACGTTATTTTTTCGCTCATTCAAGGACAGATGGGGCAACTCTGTCGGCAAAATATCACCCCCCCCTTCTAACACCTGCACTTTACACATGGCACAGCTTCCCCCACCGCCACAAGCGGATGGAATAAAAATCTTTTCATCGGACAATGCCGTTAATAGGTTGGTTCCCGACGCAACTGTAGGGCTTTTATCTACCTCATCGTTGATTAATACCAAACAGTCCGCTGTTTGAACCACACGCGTTTGAATAATGTAAAGAATTAAAACCAAGAGCATAATAATGCCCGTAAACACTATGAAACTTGCTGTATACGTTATCATGATAATTTTATCCCCGCAAATGCCATAAAGGCCATTGCTATTAAACCAGTCGTAATCATATTAATGGCAAATCCGTCCAATCCCTTCGGCAAGTCAGCGTAGCGCAGTTTTTGAAGCACAGCAGCCATAGCCACAATCGCCAAATACCATCCGATGCCAGACCCCAAGCCAAAAACAACCGACTCCGAAAAGTTATACTGACGCTCACGCATAAACAACGAGGTTCCTAAAATGGCACAGTTTACGGCAATCAACGGCAAGAATATCCCCAAAGAGCTATGCAACGCCGGATCGTATCGCTCCATCACCATTTCCACAATTTGAACCATGGCCGCAATGGTTGCAATAAAGACAACCAAATGCAAAAAGCTTAAATCAACCGTGGGAAATCCCATCCAAGCCAATGCCCCTGGCGATAATAAAAAGTGGTTGATTAACCAGTTGGTCGGTACTGTAATACTCAAGACAAAGATAACCGCAAGCCCCAATTTATGGGCCGTAAAAATATTTTTTGAACAGGCTAAAAACGTGCACATGCCCAAAAACAACGCCAATAAAATATTGTTAATAAAAACTGATTCGATAAATAAACTAATTAATGCTTCCATACCTAACGACCCGTCCACTTATTTTGTAACCACACCAACAATCCAATTGTAATAAAGACCCCCGGTGCCAAGACCATCAAGCCCATATCCACATAGCCAGCGGCATACGCAGCGTCGGGAACAATTTGAAACCCCAATAACGTGCCAGCGCCCAAAAGCTCTCGAAATGCCGATACAACAACCAAGATGTAGCCATATCCAAGGCCATTACCCAGACCATCCCAAAACGATAGCCAAGGGCCGTTGCCCAAAGCAAAGGCTTCAGCACGCCCCATAATAATACAATTGGTTACAATAAGAGACACAAATACGGATAATTGCTTACTCACATCATACAAGAACGCTTTGAGCAACTGATCCGCCAAGATAACGAGAGACGCAATCACAACCAACTCAACAATGATACGAATGTTTTTGGGAATATAATTTCTAAGCAATGAAATGACCACGTTGGACGATGCCAATACAAACGTCATCGCCAACATCATCACAATCGATGGCAAGACCTGGGTGGTAACAGCTAAAGCTGAACAAATCCCCAAAACGGCCACAGCAATTGGGTTGGCCGATACTAATGGGGCTGTAAATGTTTTATACGCAGCGGTTTTGGATATCTTCATGATTGTTTTTCCTTCAATAATGCACTCGCAAACCCTTCATACTGTTGCAGTGTTGTGCGTAAATCTCGCTCAATACCAACGCCTGTAATCGTGGCCCCACTCATGCCGTCCACGTAATAGGCCTGCTGATCAGACGCGATAGTATCCACCACTTTGCCCTTAACAACGCCAACGGATACCAACTGACCGTTTGGCTTTCGAATCTTTTTATCAACAAACTGGTTCAAAAACCAAGGCTTATCGCACTCACCCCCCAAGCCAGGAGTCTCCGCATGCTTATACACAGACATACCAACAACCGTGCTAGCATCCCCATCCAAGGCAATGTAGCCATGTATCCAGCTCCAAAGCCCATATGCTTTAAACGGAATTGCATAGCGCTGAATAGAATCTCCCTCTCGAATCACATACATGGGCAAATCCGCATCACTGGGTTGCTCAACCAAGGAACCCGCGGCATCCACATAAATAGATTCAACCGTGTTGGTATACACCGATAGCACCTGGTCTTTGCTCCACTTGTCTGTTGACTGCATGATCCCTAAGGCTCGCAAAATATTTTTTTGTTGGTCAACCAACATATTTCGGGCTTGCAACGGCTTAAGCCCTTCAGCCGCTAAGGTTAGCAAAAGACCCACGACACAACACATTACAAATGCAAAGATAAATGATTTAATATTAGATGACATTGGGAATCCGTCCTTTGATATGCCGTTGCAAGAAAATATGATCCAGCGCAGGCGCAAATACATTCATTAATAAAATAGCCAACATAACACCTTCCGGATAAGCTGGGTTTATACAGCGAATAATCACCGTCAACACACCAATCATAATGCCATAAATCCACTTGGACGCATGCAAACTGGGCGACGATACTGGATCCGTCGCCATATAAACCGTCCCAAAGGCAAAACTCCCCATAACCATGTGCCAATGCGGGGGCAGACTTAAAAATGGCACGGTCGTTTCTGTTGAGAAAACGACCAATAAACTACTCATGGTTACCAAGCCAATGACACTGCCCAGCATGGTTCGCCAACTGGCGACACCCGTGAGCAGCAAAAAGGCAGCTCCCACCAACACCAATAGGGTTGATGTCTCACCGATACTCCCTGGAACCAAGCCAAAAAATAGCTGAGCCAAGGTAAACCCGCTGGTCACTAGCGCATCCGTGACCGACCCAGTGGCACTGGCAGCAACGGCCAATGCCGTCGCCCCACTGTACCCATCAATCAATTGATCTTTCCCAACCATCAAGTACGTCCAAACGGTGTCCCCGCTTAACTGAGCTGGAAAAGAGAAAAACAAGAATGCCCGCGTGGTCAAGGCCGGGTTTAAAAAATTTCGGCCACTGCCTCCAAACACTTCTTTCCCCACAATAACACCAAAGGTCACCCCGACTGCCGCCTGCCACAAGGGAATTGTCGGGGGCAACGTTAAAACAATCAACATGGCGCTGACCAAATAACCTTCAGACACTTCATGCCCGCGAATAATTGCACTCAAAAACTCCCAACCCAGGCCCACACCATAGGAAATAATTAACAAGGGAATCACCCGCATAATCCCAACGATCATAATGGACACGATATCCAATGGAAGCCCAGCTGCTAGATGCGATTGGTACCCCACATTAAAAATACCAAATATCAAACACGGCAACATCGATAAAATAACCAAGTTCATGTATCGCTTTGTATCAATGAAATCCCGAATAAACGGGGCTTTTTGCGTAACCGTTCGAACAGACAACGCAAAGCTTTCAAACGCTTCAAACAATGGGTACAATTTTGAATACTTTTTGCCCGGTTTTACATGCTGCTCAAGACTATGAAACAGGCTTTCTATATACTTCTTCATACCATGGATTCCTTATACAATCGTTGTTTAGCCTCTTTAAATATGGCCGTTAATTCAATTTTTGATGGACAAATATGCGAGCACAGCCCACACTCTGCACAATCCAAAAGCCCTAAGTCTAGCGCTCCTTCAATGTCGTTGTTGTACAACGCCTTGGCTAAAAACTGGGGCAAAATACCCACCGGACAAACATCTGGGCAAGCGCTGCACGCAATACACGCTCGAACCCCCCCATTCAAATTGGCCGACGCTTCGGATTGTTTTTTAGGCAATAACGCCGATACAAAGGTGCGAAAGTAACTGGGCTTTTGCGCACCCGGCATAAAAAAGTGCAGCAATTCTCGCTCGTAGCGCTCAGACAGCACATGAACCGCATATTCGCTGTAACTCAACGACCCTTCCCGAGTACTCAACCGACCGGTATACACCCCCCCAGACAGGTACCGGGCATTCGCTGACGGCAACTGCGCCAACGCATGCTTGTATGGAACCCCTTCAATGGTGCGAATATGCTCGGGCTTTTTGACGAGTGGCCCCGAAATAACCGCAACAATCTCAGATGGATACTCTCCGGTTAACAACAACTGACCCATGCGAATCACATCTTGATACTGGACATACCATGCTGAATTATCGTCCGATGTTTGTTTAATACCATGCAAAATAACACCCGGGTCCAACGATGGAAAATCCCCATCGGCGTGAACGGTGATGAGATCTGACAGCATATGCTGCGTGCTGGTATCCGACCGATGGGCCACCACATGCACGGTGGGCGCTAGCTTTTTTAACGCTAGAATCCCCGCTCGAATTTCAGCATCACGACCGGCTAAAACACTCGAAGCTGACGGGCTGTGAGGCTCGTTGTCTCCCAGCGCAACAATAATAGATGGCGGCACCACCGATGACGACGCAATGGCTCGAAAGGGCAATGCCTTAAGGGTTCGCCACAATCCGCCCGTCTCCAACAGCGAAACAATCATGTCGCGATCTAGCTCTTGAATTGACGCTTCCGTATGCGCCGGGTTCTCAACAACACCCAGGCTGTCATTCACATCAATGCGAATCGCATCAATCACGCGTCGAGGGCCGTATTCAATCGCACTCACATAGCCAGAAACAGGAGCCATGTACCGAATAGTTGGGCGGGCTTTATCATAAAACAAGACTGCACCTTTTTGAACAGCATCACCCTCTTTAACTGCCAATTTAGGCTTCGAAAATGGAATAGCCGATGGACACAAAACACACTGTTTGGGAGGATCTAAGTCTCGAATACCATCACTGGGAATACCCGCAAGCGCGAGTGAGTAGTGATTGGGGACTTCTATTTCTTTGCAAATACTTGTTGTCATAATTACTACTCTCTATTATTTTTCACTAATGCCTCTTAATTAAGTATAAAATTGTATCAAAAACAAACGACTTCGGCAATCACATAATGGCCACAACAGACAAAATACTAATTATTGACACAATATTAAGCACAACCCCTCGAGTAACCATCATGCGAATAGTCAGTGGTCGATAAGCCAGTATAATAGCGTTGGGCGGCGTGGATATGGGCAACATGAATGCCGCTGAGGCAGCCAACGTAACCGGCACACACACCAGCAACAAGGGCACACCAATTTGCATAGCCATAGCTGCAATGAGCGGCAGCAACATGGCCACAGAGGCTAAATTTGAACTGACTTCAGTAATCGCCAAGGTTGCAATGGTCAAGCCCACAATTAACGCCCACACCGGCCATTGATCCACCATTGCCACTTGATTCATAATCAGCGCCTGCAAACCCGTTTCGGAGACCCCTGCAGCAATGCTCAATCCAGCACCAAACAACAGCAAAACACCCCACGGGATCGTTTGCGCCTGATCCCACGTTAGCAAAGCCGTCCGTTTTTTTTCGCCATTCCCCTGCGCAACAACCGGCCATAAAAACAGCACCAGGGCACCCACCATCGCAATGGTTGTATCTGATAAAATCGGCCCGCCCAACCAATGATTAAGGGTTCGACGCCCCACCCAAGCCAACGCAGTCAGTACAAAAATAATTAACACGCGCGTTTCTTGAGGTGTAATACGCCCCAATTGCTCCAGCTGCTCTCGAATCACGCCCTTAATGGCGTCAAATGACTGGGCCCGAACCGGACCCATGGTCCAACTCAAATACCCCCAAGCCACTGGCAACATAATGCACAAATAGGGTATCCCGTAGCGCATCCAGGATGCCATATCCAACACGATGCCATAGCGTTCTTGCAAAAATGTCGCTAAAAACAAATTGGGCGGGGTTCCAATTAATGTTGCCGAGCCCCCGATCGATGCCGAATAGGCAATTCCCAACATTAAGGTTGCGTTAATACGCACCGCAACGGACTCGTCCAAATCGGCCAATTCTGACAAGTAACTGGCCACAGACATACCAATAGACACCATCATAATTGTCGTAGCGGTATTGGAGATCCACATGGACAGCCCCGCCGTTGCCAGCATAAAGCCGGCCAAAATGCCTCGGGGCGATCCCGGGCAAACTGAAACAATAATAAACGCAATTCGGCGATGCAGTCCCCAAACTTCCAAGGACTTGGCAATAAAAAACCCACCCATAAATAAAAAGACAATAGGGTTGGCGTAATTGCGCGTCAACGCACCCAAATCCATGATGCCCAACAACGGGAACAACACAATGGGCACCAATGCCGTAACCGCCAACGGCACTGCCTCCGTAGACCACCACACCAGCATGAGCCATAAACATGCAACAAACAAACAAATGGGGTTGGATAATCCTGAAACACCCACACAAATAGCCAACGGCAAAACACCCAACGCAAATAACTGATAGTATGTTTTCATTTCAATCCTTTATTTTTTTAATTCGTCTTGGCGATCTTTCCAGTACGCCTCACCATAACTAATACAACATTCTTGATGCTCTGCAATTGGGGCTTTAGCCTTGTATACATAAAATTGCGCATACGGCACGGCCAACTCCGGCATGTACAATTCATAGTAAACATTGGGTTCAAAACTATGGTTATACAACGACCCATACCCCATAACGAAGACATCGGAGTCCCCGTCAATTGTGCTGGAAAAAACATTCAGTCCAAACCCAGCGCCTGTCTTATGGTGATTGTCTTTAATGTATGGAGCAATTTCAATAATTTCATTTTCTTGAAACGATTTTTTAGCAAATACCCCACGGCCACCCAATGGCGATTGATCAATATAAATATTGGCGTAATAATCCATTAAATTCGGCGGTGTTGGCTGTGTGGTGCTCACTGGGGGCAAGACAATCGATTCCCCCGAGGCAATGGCGCCATCCGCTACAATATTCACATACTGATTTTCAGGCTGTTGGGGATCTCCGGTTGAAAAAACCAGTCGAGCATTGGCCGACTCATGAATTGTGTAATAATTCCCAAATCCAAGTAAACAAATCCATTCATTTAATGGTGGATAATACACCGAATACCGAACGTACCGTGTGGGCTGTTCCCCACTGGCAATGGTATATGGTACACATTCAATTAATTCGCCGTATACAAAGGCTTTGCGTGCAACCACAGAAACAGAAGCACGACCCGAGCTAACAAGTTCAATGTTGGCATAGCACAAATGAGCGTTTCGGAGCATTGAGCTATTTATCATACCAAGAAATGTTTAAAAAAATCAAAAACAGGGTATAGTCATGGATACATGATTGCTGATTCAATTTAGGCCAGCCAGTCATGCGAACCATTGGGGGCTCACCAAAGAGAGTTAAATAACCAGATTTTTAATATATTTTATATATCGTCTCTAATCGCCTCCTTGGGCAACCTGCCCAGACACTGGTATACTAACTAGATCAGATTATGACAAACAAACAAGCGCTTCTGGGGATTCATCCCGACACGTTACACCAACACTTTGTGGATGCGGGGCAACCCGGGTATCGGTGTGACCAAGTATTGCAATGGGTCTATCAGCACCACGCACCCACTTTGGCGCGCATGACCAATATTGGCAAGGCAACCCACGCGTGGCTCAATGAACATTACACAGTGGATCCGCTGCGTATTGTGGCCAAACAAGTGGCCGCTGATCAGTCTGCCACCAAGTATGCCGTCCAACTGCACGATAATCAACGGGTTGAGGCGGTGGTTCTTAACGAAAAAACCGGGTATACCTTATGCGTATCCAGTCAGTGTGGCTGCGGTATTGGGTGTCGCTTTTGTGTCACGGGCACCATGGGATTGAGCCGCAATTTAACCGTGGATGAAATTGTTGGACAAGTTGTTTTGGCGGACCAAGACACCCCCATTTCTCGGCTGGTATTTATGGGCATGGGAGAACCGCTGGCGAACGTACAGGCCGTGGTGGCTGCCATTGAAATTTTAAATCATCCCAAAGCCATGGGAATTGGCAAACGAAAAATTACCGTATCAACATCCGGGATCATTCCAGGCATCCAGTATTTGATTGATCGTGATATCACCTTAAACTTGGCATTTTCCGTCGGGCATGCCAATCCGCAAAAACGGCTTGCTATTATGCCCATTGAAAAACGATTCTCCATTTTGGATGTCGCCCAAGTCTTGCACCAATACCACAGCCAAC
>JAQCBC010000013.1 GCA_027621615.1 bacterium | reverse complement strand
CGATATTCAAACACTCATTGATCAAATGATTAAAACATTAAAACACGCCAACGGCGTGGGATTGGCCGCACCTCAGGTAGGCGTGTCCAAACGGCTCTATTTGGTTTGGCCCGATCCAGTTGCCACAACAGCGGCCGATATTCGCATCGTTATCAACCCCAAACTAACACAACTACCCTCCCCCAAAGTTCGCGATATTGAAGGCTGTTTAAGCATTCCGGGTATGCGGGGAACGGTGAGTCGGCATCAACTGGTTCAGCTACAGTACCAAGATCGAACCGGTGAGACACACTCGGTCACGCTCCAAGACTTTGAAGCCCGCATTGTCCAGCATGAGCACGATCACTTAGACGGCATTGTCTATTTGGATCGCATATCGTCTACCCAAGATTTAATGACAGAGGGGTATTATACCCGTATGGAGGAAAACCTATGATTTTATCGGACAATGGCATTCGTGAGTATATGGCCACCGGGGCACTAAGCGTAACACCATTTAACCCAGACGCGCTGCAACCGGCATCTCTGGACTGTTGTTTGGGCAATCATTATTTATTGGTCGATGAACATAAAATGGGCTGCATTCAAATGGATGAACCCATTGAATACCGAGATATTGTCGCCGATACCTTTACCCTGCCGCCCCATTCATTTGTATTGGCAACCACCCAGGAACACATTCGGTTGCCCAATAACTTAACTGCTTTTGTGGAGGGCCGAAGTTCCATTGGTCGCATGGGCTTATTTATTCAAAACGCTGGTTGGGTAGACGCTGGGTTTGAAGGCAAAATTACCCTGGAATTATACAATGCCAATTCCCTGCCCATTCAGTTGGTCACCGGTCGCCGCGTTTGCCAACTGGTGTTTTGCACCCTAGACCAAGCCGCCCAACAGGGATATAACGGCAAATACCAAGGCCAAGCCAATGCCGTGGGTAGCCGAATTTACCAAGACAATGGCATCGTGTCCTAAGTGCCAACACGCCCTGGCCATTCAGGGCAATCGCCTGCATTGCACCCAAACGGCCTGTGATTTTGATATCCGGTATCGGTGTCCGTTTTGCAACCATGCCTTTGAATCCGATACCGGCGCATGTCCCGAGTGCCAGCAGTGTCTGGATACTAACCGATTACTCAATATGATCCAGTATGACTTAGTTCTAGACACCGAAAACACCTGCAAAACCTGCCAATCCATGACCCTACACCCTCGCGTATCCCCGAATGCCCGCCGATGTTTCAAATACCCCAACTGTGTGGGCCAAATGAGCTTATTTGAAACCAAGCCCAAAGATACGTTGGTATTTTTAGATTTTGAAACCACGGGTTTGGATATGAATCACGATGACATTATTGAAATCGGGGCCTTAAAGCTGGATGAACGCGGGCACTTGAGCCACTTCCAAACCTTTATTCATACCTCAAAGCCACTATCGTCAACGATTACAAAATTAACTGGAATTACCGAAAGCATGATGATTGGTGCGCCAGCCCCGCCATCGGTGTTTGAGTCGTTTAGTGCCTTTGTGGGCACCAGTACATTGGTCGTACACAATGCGGATTTTGATATCCCTTGGCTGCTCATAATGAACCACGTCCATGGCACTCAATTACACACCAATCAATTTGTTTGTACCCTGGACTGGGCCAAGAAAAATCAAGAACCCCGGTGCAGTTTGGGCGTATTGGCGAAAAAATATGGCATTGTTAACAGCAGTGCCCACCGAGCACTCTCTGATGCTATTGCGACCCATGCTTTGTATTTTTGTTTTGATAATTTAAACAAAGTCCCTCGCCCCGTACAGTCGCTGAATCATTACACAGCATTGGCCGAGCGAATTGCCACCCGTCGGATGGCCGAAACCGTTACCGCATGAGTGAGGCCTTGGTTGTCTTTTCAGGGGGTCAGGATTCTACAACCTGCTTGGCTATTGCCAAAGCCAATCACCCGATAGTTCAGGCCATTGCTTTTGATTACGGGCAGCGGCATCGCATTGAATTGGACCAAGCCCGTTATTTGGCGGACTATACCCAAACCGCACTGAAAATTGTTGATTTGTCGTTTATGTCCAGCTTAACCCAAAACGCCTTAACCGACTCAACTGCGGATATTTCGCATCCTGACGGACAATTGCCCTCAACGTTTGTCCCAGGTCGCAATCAATTATTTTTGTCTGTTGCGGCATCGTGGGCCTATCAGCTCAACATCCAGCATCTGTATACCGGGGTATGCGAAGCCGATTACTCGGGCTATCCGGACTGCCGCTATAATTTTATTCAATCGTTGGAACATAGCATCCAGCTAGGTATGGAATACGCCATCCAGATTCACACCCCACTGATGAACAAAACCAAAGCGGAAAGCATTCAAATCATGCAGCAATTGGGCTGTTTGGACTGGTACGCCCATACCCACACCTGCTACCGAGGCCATCGCCCCCCCTGTGGCACCTGCCCAGCATGTCAATTGCGGGCCGCCGGGTTTGCCGAAGCGGGAATTGAAGACCCGTTAGGCTAACCGCTCAAACGCCGCCCGAATAATTCGTTCCGTATCGTCCCAGCCCAAGCAAGCGTCCGTAATTGAAACACCCGGTTTGAATTGACTCACCGGTTGCTCACTCGACTGATTGCCTTCATTTAGATGACTCTCCAACATCGCACCTAAAATATGCTGATTGCCCGTTGCCACTTGCTCAATAACATTTTCAAAGACATCAATTTGACGCTTCGCTTGTTTTTCAGAATTGGCATGGCTGCAATCAATCACCAAGCGATTGTACAACCCAGCTTGATTCAACTGATCCACAGCGGCCGTTACATCATCCGACGAATAATTGGGCGAATGCTTACCCCCACGCAACACCAAATGCCCCCATACATTGCCGTTGGTGCGATACACACTAGCCTGCCCCGATTCATTCAACCCCAAAAAACTATGGCCATGACTCACCGACTGCATCGCCGCAACCGCCACATCCAAATTGCCATCCGTGCCATTTTTAAACCCCACCGGCATCGACAATCCACTGGCCATCTCCCGATGCGTTTGCGATTCCGTAGTTCGAGCCCCAATTGACGCCCAACTCACCAAATCCGCAATATAAGACGGCGTAATGGGATCCAAAAATTCAGTCCCAGCCGGCACTCCCATCGCATTTAGCGCAATCAATAATTCCCGAGCCAACCGCAACCCCTTGGGCATATCACACTGGCCATTAATATCCGGATCATTAATAAAGCCTTTCCAGCCCACTGTGGTTCGCGGTTTTTCAAAATAAACCCGCATCACAATGAAAAAAATATCTTTAACCGCATCTTTGAGGGCCAACAACCGCTCCGCATACGCCAACGCAGCCGCCGAATCATGAATGGAACACGGCCCAACCAACAACAAGGTCCGAGAATCTTGGCCCGATAAAATATTGGTAATGGCATCCCGACTGTCTTGCACGGTTTTCATGGCTGCATCGGGCAAAGCACAGGCTTGCATGAGCTCGTTGGGCGTCATAAGAGGCTCAATGGATCGAATATTAATGTCTTTTAGCGATTGTCTAATTTTATTATTCATATCTTTAAGTATACCGGGTATTGAAAAAATGTAAATAATAGCCGATTTCATCATTTACATCGAACCCAGAATTTGCGATACTTACAGATATATCATGGCAATTATTAACAACACCGTAAACGGGTTGGTTTTAACTGGGGGTGGCGCACGTGTGGCCTATCAAACCGGTGTCTTGTCTGCCATTAGTGACATTAGCCGAGAAAAGCATAGTCAGTGCCCCTTTCAAGTGATTACAGGCACCAGTGCCGGCGCTATTAATGCCGCCTGCGTTGCCTCGTATCATGATAACTTTCAAACGGCAACCCAATTGCTCAGTGAGATGTGGGGCACCATTCACACCAATCGGGTCTTTCGGGTCGATTCCATCACTTTAATTAGCCGAGGGCTTCGCAGTGTTCTGGACATGGTCTTGGGTCGATTGGGGGGCAACAATTACAACCGAGGACTCCTAGACACCTCCCCATTAATTAAGTTGCTAAAACCCCATTTGCGCTTTAACGCCATCCAAGAGCATATTGATGCCGGCCAATTGCGGGCCCTAGGCATCACGGCCGTTAATTATGCCAACGGTACCAGCAAAACCTTTTTTCAAGCCCACGATGACTGCCTACCCTGGCACCGCATGCGCCGACAAGCTGAAAAAACGAATATTCATCTTAAACATATTATGGCCTCCACGGCACTCCCTATTTTATTCCCGCCTGTTAAAATTAATAATCGGTATTATGGCGATGGCAGTTTGCGTAACTATACACCACTAAGCTCAGCGATCAAGTTGGGGGCCACAAAATTAATGGTTATTGGGGCCCGGCAATCCGAACCCAGCCCCCATCAGCCCAAAAGCCTACAAGACTCCCTCAGCATTCCGTCCGTTGGAAAAATCATTGGGGTCTTAATTAACACACTGCTCTTGGATGCGATTGACTTTGACTGCGAACGCCTATCCCGCATTAACCACACCATTACCCAATTGTCGGATCACCACAGCTCGCAATTGCGACCCATCGATGTTTTGGTGATTCGTCCATCCGAAGATCTGGGTCGTCTTGCCCTGGATGCCTATCAAGATATTCCCCCTAGTTTGCGGCACTTTATTAACAGCCTGGGCAAACCCGAAGCCTCTGCCGATTTGGTCAGCTACCTACTGTTTGAGCCCAGCTATACCCAGCGACTCATTCAGCTGGGCTATGCAGACGCCATGAAAAAGAAAACCGATATTCAACTATTTTTGAGTTGAAGGCTCACACAATGCTTCTAGTTGACTCACTAGATCATCAATATAGGCCACACTGGATTCCCAAAACGCGGGATCCGCTAAATCCACACCCACCGTTTGGCATATTGTCATGGGGTCTTGGGATTTACCCATCGCCAACAAGCGTTTAAATGGCGCCATAAATGCCGCTGGATTTTCACGGTAGCGTTGATACAACCCCAACACCAATAGATTGCCAAAGTTGTAGGCATACACATAAAATGGAACCGAAATAAAATGCGGAATCGTTAACCACTCCCACCGATACCCGTCCGGATAGGTGACCGAGTCCCCAAACATGGTTCGCAATTGCTCCGTATACAGCTCACACAAAGTCTCTGTAGCCACCGGGCCTTGGGACAATTTTCCATGTACAACTTGTTCAAATTGTGAAAACATATTTTGCCGATGACTCGTTGCAAACAAATCTTCTAGCTTATCGGTCAACAACGCTTGACGCTCGGCATCACTACTCGCTTGGGCATACAACCGCTCCGATACAATCATTTCACAAAACACACTCGCCGTTTCGCACAACGGCAAAATAGCATGCTGCTGCACCAACGGAAGCTCTTGCGTGTACATCGCATGAATGGCATGCCCCAATTCATGCGCCATCGTCGACACATCCCGAGACCGACCCAAAAAGTTCAGCATCACATACGGATTCACGCGATGCGTGGAGCTGGAACAATAGGCCCCACCCTGTTTGGTGGGCATCACGGGCGCATGAATACGGTTCTCATCAAACATACGCCGTGCTTTGGCATGAAAATCAGCATCAAAATCAGCCAAGGCATCCAAAACAATCGTTTTAGCCTGAGCAAACGAATACACCGCATCAGCGGTTGGCATCGGCGCATAAATATCGGATAAACTTAGGCTATCTAAACCCAAGATTTTCTTTTTCAACCGATAATACCGCTGCACCAAGGTATTGGAAGCCTGGGTCACTGCATGCAAGTTGTCGACCACTTTAGTCGGCAAATCATTGCGTTGATTCATCACGTCGATGGGCGAGGCATAGCCCCGCAACTGGCAGCTTTGTACCGAATCTTTAATAATGGCTAAAAAACTTTTGCTTAAGGGAATGGCATGGGTTTCGTATCGCTCAAAAAACAATCGCATGGCTGTGTTGCGAACCGCTGGATCGGCATGTTGTCTCAAGGCACGCAACTGCGCCCCATTCATCGTTTTTTCTTCCCCATCCACAGTCAGTGTAAATTGAAAGGATGCAGTTAACTCATTGTATAAGTTTTCAAAGGCCTGAGCCCCGTTAATGGTTTTTAAATTAACAATTTTTTCCTCCGCCTCCGTCAAATAATACTGCGCATTGCGCACAATACGCCGCAACGTATAAGCATACACCGTCAGCGCCGATGACTCGGCCAATACGGCCTCGCATTGCGCCTCGGTTAACGTGCCCAGCTCTAAATTAAAAAACAAACTATGATTCTGGACCACTGTTTCCAATTCATCCATGGTTTGAACCCAATGCTGAATTTCCGTATTGGCAGTATCAATCGAAAATTGCAAATGGACAAATTGACTCGCCTCATACAACGGAATCAAGCATACTTCCAAGGCTTGAAAAGCTTCGGCTAACGCATCCCCAGACAACGTACACAAGCGACCCCGGTAGCGTTGCGCAAACGCTTCAGCCGTTTGAGGGGCTGACTCAATAACGGCCAAAAATTTAGGGTCATCAAATCCAGAAAACAAATCGGTTAAATCCCACTGAATTGCTTGTGCATCTAAAACTGCTGAACTAGCCATGATTGCCTCCTTGCGTTAACTGATAATAATAGCGCTTGACTGCGGATTCAATCGCCAAACTGGTATGCGAACACCCTAGACCACGCAATTGGGTACAGTCCGCTTGTGTATACGCCTGATACTTGCCCACCAAGTGATCTGGAAATGGAATAAACGCAAGCTGTGCCTCGGGAATGACGGCCTGCATGGCACAGGCTAGATCATAAAACGATCGCGCCGTGCCCGTACCACAATTTACAATGCCGGATTGTCGCGATTGATAAAAATACTGATTAATCGCCACCACGTCATCAATATAAATGAAATCCCGCAAAAACTCCCGGCTACCCTCAAATAGAGCCAATGTTTTATCCGTTTTTAGCCGCTCAAAAAAATGGTGCACCACCGATGCCATTGTCCCTTTATGCCCTTCCCCAGGCCCAAAGACATTAAAATACCGTAAGCCCAAAATCTGAGACGTCGGCTGCTGGGCCAATTGCGCCCGCACATGCTGATCAAACACCCATTTGGAAAACCCATACACATTTAACGGCGCCTCCGAACCCGGAGTCTCACCAAACCCCTGCTCGCCATTGCCATACACCGAGGCACTAGACGCATACAAAAAATCCACCGTATTGTTCAAGCACCACGCCAAGAGTCGCTTGGAATAGGTGTAATTGTTGGCCATCATGTACGTACCATCGGTTTCTGTCGTGCTGGAACAGGCCCCTTCATGAAACACGGTCTTTGCCCCCGCTGCCAAGGAATCCAACTGCTCAATAAACGTATCTTTATCCACATAATCAGAAAATGACAGCCCCACTAAATTGCGGTATTTGTCCGAGGTTCCCATGCGGTCCACCACTAAAATATCCGTGATGCCTTGCTGATTCAAATGCCGAATTAACTGACTCCCAATAAACCCCGCGCCGCCGGTGACCACAATCATCCCAGCACCACCGCTCGTTCGGATTCCGATACCACTGCGGTGCCCACTTTTTTGACCACCAGCATCGCTGCTCGATTGGCCATATGCACACACTCCTGAATGGGTCGCCCCAAGGCCAGTCCCACCGCCAAACTGGCCACAACGGTATCCCCAGCACCAGACACATCAATAACCGCCTCGCTCACCACCGGAAAATGGGAACACCCCGACGCACACACCAACGACATCCCCCGATCCGACCGCGTCACCAACAAATACGTTAGCCCATAATATTCCCGAATTTTAGGCCCGTACACTTCAATAACCGAATCGGTATTCTCCAGCGCATCCGAGTCCCCCAAAACTGTGCGAACTACGGCACCAAATTCTTTGAAATTAGGTGTAATCATATACGCCCCAGAATAAGCGCGCCAATCGGACACTTTTGGGTCCACAATCACCGGATACCCCCCCGACGATTGAATAATAGCCTGACAAAGATCCGCCCCCAACAACCCTTTAGCATAATCCGATAAAACCACCACGCCTGCATGCGCTACCGTCTCGTGAATCCGCGCCTGTATAATCGCTTGCTCCGCATCGGTTAAGGGTGTTTTTTGCTCAATATCCAAACGCAACAACTGTTGTTTCATGCCCATAATCCGAACTTTTTTAATGGTTGGACACGCCATAGACACCAACGCATCCTGAATATTTAGCTGCGCCAACGCCTGACGCAACGTGGCGCCATTCGCATCATCTCCCACACGGCCCACCAAATGGGCCTGGACACCCAAGGCCACAACATTGTGGGCCACATTAGCAGCACCGCCCAATCGATAATCACTGTATCGGTGTGTGACAATCGGCACCGGGGCTTCGGGCGATATACGCTCCACATCCCCATAGAAATATTGGTCCAACATCACATCCCCAATAACAACTATCGACGCCATTGCACTCATGAACGATTTAAAAATGGCAACGGGACCACCTGGGCTGTATGCTGGCGATCCCGAATGCATACCTGCAATTCCGATTGTTGGGCTTGAGCTGGCGACACCCGAGCCATGGCAATAGACTGAGTCCCGACTCGGGTCCCCGATGTCACGCAACCCCCACCCAAAATTTCAGCGCCTGTTCGGGCAATAGCCCCACCGTTTAACACCAAACCCACCATGGTTGTCTCCGTGGGATTGACGCTTTGCAAGGCCTCTGAACCAATAAAGGCATGGGGTTTGACTAGACGGGCATACCGAGTATGATACGGCGTAATGGTCTCGTCCAATTCCTGCCCATACAACGGTAAGCCCGCTTCAATGCGCAACGTATCGCGAGATCCCAACCCACACGGAACCACACCCAAACCCATCAGTTTCTCCCATATCCCCTGTATAGTCGCATGGGAGGCCCAAATCTCGACCCCATCCTCGCCCGTGTAGCCGGTTCGCATCACTCGGGCTGAGTAGCCCAAAATCGACCGGTGTTCGTGTGTCCAGGGCCGTAAGCCTTCAAGACTCACCCTTTGCGCCACCTCGGGACCTTGCCACGCAATCAACCCATCGCAATCGTTGCAAACCGTGAGGGCAATATCGGGACATTGGGTACGGAGCCACGCATGTATTTTAGCTTGGTTGCTGGCGTTGACCACCATGAACCAATGCCCCGGCCCGGATTGACCCACAACCACATCATCTAAAATCCCCCCGGATTCATTGAGTAAAAATGTATACACCAATTTACCAGACTCAATACCGGCTAAAGTTTGGCAGGACAGGCGCTGCAATTGCCCAAAGGCATCGGGAGACCCTGACAATGCAAACAAACCCATATGCGACACATCAAAAACACCACTACGCGTTCGCACGGCGGTATGCTCGGACTGAATACTGGTGTACCAAATGGGCATTTCCCAGTCAACAAACGGAACAAGCTTGGCGCCCAATGCTTGGTGTTTAGCGTGTAAACATGTATGCTTCATTTCTATGAGTTTTAGTATACCACATACCGCGTGGCTAGCTGGATCGAAGGTATGTGCGTGTGCTAGTTTCTATTTTATCAAAATCATAGCCCGTTAATTAATTTTAAAGTCTTTAATCAAAATGGTACACTGAGTAAACAATTATGGGAATACGTCAAACCACCATTGCAATTGTAGACATTAACACCACAGACTACGAATCCAGCTTCCCCAACCATCTAGCCACGCCACCACGCGAATCACTGCTTCAGTCCATGCATCAAACCGGAATCCTATCGCCCATATGGGTAACCCCTACCTCAACTGGCTATAAGCTGCTAGACGGCTACCAACGCTTAACACACTGCCCCAGCACACATATCCTGGCTAGCCTAATACCCGCGTCTGAATTTGAGCAATACACGCTCATGCTCGAGGCCCACGCAGAAAAACTAAGACGTTCAGTGATGCAAAAAGTCTTGTTTTTATTAAACTGGAAATCCACGACGGCCTCATTGGCCGACCACTGCGCCCCCTTGGGCCTCCAGCATTACAACGCAATGCTCGTCCACAGCAAAAAAATCGCTCAGCTACCCAAAACAATTCAAACCCGCTGCCACCAACACGCCCTAAGCTTTGCTGTGTGCTTGCGGCTGGCTTCCTATACCCAAGAGCTCTTGCATACCCTAGAAACATCCGTTGCGTCTATACACGTATCCAGCAGCAATTGGCTTCGCATTGCCGATCAATTGCATGACTTATCTAAACGTCACAATACACCCGCGTCCGCCATCCTTGCTGAGCCAGACACGCAGCATATTTTCAAGACCCAGGGAGCGTCTGCATTAATTCAGCATCTCAGCAACCAGGTCCAACCCACCGTGCATACTGTCAATGCCCAGCTAACGCAACTATCCCAAACCGCCCCAGACGGCATTCAAATTCAGTGGGATCGCAGCTTGGAAAATCGCCAGTTGGCACTGCATTGCACACTCAGAGACCCGCATGAGCTCAACCACTTAAGCCAACAACTTCAAAAGGCTGAACCCGTAGTATCCAGCATGATGGCATTACTATGAGCCGATACTATCGCGATGGCAAAGCCAAGATCCAGTACATCCCCAAAAAAGGCGATGTTATGGACACCTGTGCCACCATTAGCAACAAATATGTATGCTGCAATGTTCAAGTTATTAAAACCGTAAGCAATTGCCCCTTTGATTGCAGCTACTGTTTTTTACAAGACTACCTCAACGACGGCAACACCAAAGTCATTCAAGACATTGACGCCATCATGGCCAATGTCCACGAAAAAGTGGATCGAGAACCCAACCGGCTCTTTCGAATTGGCACCTGGGAACTGGGCGATAGCCTCGCATTGGAAGTGCAAACCGGTCAAGCGGCTGCACTAATTGAGCGATTTCGAGACATACCCAATGCCTTACTCGAGCTAAAAACAAAATCCGATGTGGTCGCACCCATTTTAACTCTGGATCACGGGCAAAAAACCGTTGTGTCTTGGTCTCTAAACACCCATGCCGTAGTGAATGCCGAAGAACATAAAACCGCACGACTAGCGGATCGATTGGCCGCCATGAAAGCCGTATATGATGCAGGATACTTAGTTGGCGTGCATATTGACCCCATGATTCTTCACGATAACTGGGAAATAGAATATACCGACTTAGTGGACCAACTATTCGCACACATTCAGCCCGATCACTTGGCTTGGTTATCCATTGGATCCCTGCGATTCAAGCCTGAAATGAAAAAGAAAATGGAAAGCAATTTCCCCGGATCATCGCTAACCGCCGCCGAAATGGTCTTGGGAGACGACGGTAAGTTGCGCTACCCAAAACCCATTCGAAACCAGATGTATGCCCATATTTTGGCCGATCTTTACCGATACCTAAAGCCAGAAACACTTATTTACTTCTGTATGGAACGCTGGGACATGTGGCAACGGTTTTTTGGAGAAGGCCCCCACTACACCGCCATGCACTATGGGCACTTATACCCACTGCCCCAGTCTATTGAAGCGCTAGACTACCACTTTGCCCAGTCCATCACGGATCGATACCCACACCTAAACCTACCAAAACCGACGCGCAGCGCGTATGGCCTACCAATCGATTAAATTTTCTTCTATTTTTTCCATTGTTGTTAA
>JAQCBC010000012.1 GCA_027621615.1 bacterium | reverse complement strand
CCAGCCATACCCGATCACAATTTTTTATAGTAAACTGTGGAGAAAAACAAAGTCGAATAATCATGGAAAAAGCAAAGCCAACAGTTAAAAAAAGCATGAAAATGAATGGGGCTGCAAAGCGATCATTTTTTTGGATTGAAGCTAAAAGCGAATTCAAAAAAGTGATTTGGCCCTCTAAAATTTTAGCGGCAAAATCGGTGTCCCTTGTGTTAATTTGTGTATTTGCAAGCATTGCGCTTATCTCTGTATTTGATTTCGCTCTTTCAAAATTCGTGATTTTGTTGTAGAATAGTCTTTCTTGGTATTTTAATGACTTTATTAACATATATAGAAAGATAGAAAAAGGTTTTGAAAAATAAAAATGGAAGAAGAGTTAAACAATAACAGCATTAAAGAAGGGGTCGCAGAGTCTGAAAACCACACCGATGGTGAAAAGCATGGTGCTTCTTGGTACATTTTGCAGGTTCTGTCGGGTTGTGAATATAAAGTTCAAATTTACTTGCAACAATTAATTGAGGAGAAAAGTCTTCAGGAGCGCGTGTTTCGCATTTTAGTTCCAGAAGAAGATTTTATTGAAATCAAAGATAGCAAACGTGTTGAGAAAACGGTGAAGATTTATCCTGGATATGTGTTCGTTGAAGCAATCATGGATGAGTTTATATCCTATGAATTTCAACGAGTCCCCCATGTTGGGCGGTTTATTGGTACAGGAACAGGGCCGTCCCCAGTTATAGAGTCTGATATCTTAAAAGTGTTATACAAAATTGGGGATAACACGAAAAAGATCGAGGTGGACTTTGCTGCTTCAGATACCATTAAAGTGACAGCTGGCCCATTCCGAGGGTATTCCGGTGTAGTGAAGGAAGTATATGTAGAAAAATCGCGGGTTAAGGCGATGATTTCTGTTTTTGGTCGAGAAACCCCAGTTGAGCTTGGGTTTGACCAAGTTGAACGTGTTGTATAGAGGAAATTAAAGAATGTCAGATAAAAAACAAACTCAAATCATTATTAAATTGCAAATTGTTGCCGGAAAAGCAACGCCAGCACCGCCGTTGGGCCCAGCGTTGGGTCAGCACGGTGTGAACATTATGGATTTCTGTAAGGCTTATAATGCGGCCACGGCAGATCAAGCGGATAGCGGGGATATTATTCCGGTTGAGATCTATGTTAAGCCCGACAAGTCCTTTACGTTTAAGTTAAAAACCCCACCGGTGAGTGGGCTCATTCTGAAAGAGTTGGGAATCCAAAAAGGGTCTCCAGAGCCAAACCGAAATAAAGTGGGTAAGTTGACGACCGATCAAATTATGCGAATTGTTGAGATTAAGCGTGTGGACTTAAATGCCAATGATGATGTTGCAGCGGCAGAAATTATTAAAGGAACGGCCCGAAGTATGGGTGTGGAGGTGACAGAGTGAAGCGGTCAAAAGCATATGCATCAGCATCAGATGCAATAAAAACAACAGATTTATCTTCTCCGTTTGATGCGATATCGGCGGTAAAAAATGTTGCCTTTGCTAAGTTTGATGAAACGGTTGAGGTGCATTTTAAACTGGGTATTGACCCCAGACATGCGGATCAGCAATTGCGTGGCACATTGGTGTTGCCTCATGGGTCTGGACGATCGTTGACCATTGCTGTACTTGCCCCAGAGTCGTATCACAAAGAAGCCCAGGATGCTGGTGCTGATTATGTGGGTGATGATGATTTGGTTGAAAAGATACAGTCGGGTTGGTTGGATTTTGATTTGCTAATTGCCACACCGGATGTTATGAGAAAGTTGGGTAAGTTGGGAAAGGTGTTGGGATCGAAAGGTCTAATGCCAAACCCAAAAAGTGGTACTGTAACCAAAGATGTTGGCTCGGTTGTTCGAGAGTTCAAATCAGGAAAGATTGAATATCGGAACGATAAACAGGGCTTGATTCATGTGATTATTGGAAAATCTTCATTTGGTGTTGAACAACTGTATGATAATTTTGTTGCGATTTATCAAACAATCAGTAAGGCAAAGCCTGCAAAGTCTAAAGGTACGTATATACAGTCTGTCGCTGTGTGTTCTACAATGAGCCCGTCCATGTTTGTTGAGCCATTAGAATCAAAGTGGAAGGAGCGGTAATATGGCAATAACAAAAGAAAAAAAAGAAGCCCAACTGTCTAAAATTAAGACAGAGTTTTCGGAGGCTCAAATCGTTGTTTTTATGGAATACCAAGGGCTATCGGTCTCAGATTTAACTAGCTTTCGGCGTGATTTGAAAGCATCCGGAGCCACGTTTAGCGTATACAAAAATCGGTTGGTTTCGGTGGCATTTCCAGAGCATACAGAGCTAAAAACATTGTTGGAAGGACAGATTGGTTATGTTCAGTCTGAAAATGATCCTTCTGCAGTGGCTAAAATAGTTCGAAATTATGTGAAAGAGAAAGAAGGTATTCGTGTTAAAGGAGGTGTGTTTGAAAATCGTGTTGTGTCGGTTGATGTAATTGAGTCATTGGCTCAATTGCCATCGCGAGAAGTCTTGATTGCAAAAGCAGTCCAACTAATTGCATCGCCAATCAGTGGTGTAGTGCTTCGTTTGAAGACCCCATTGTTAAAATTAGCGTATGTTTTAGAGTCAATTAAAGAAACAAAGGAGAAATAAAATGACTGAAGAAGTAAAAAACGATGTTGTATTGTCAGAAACTGCACAAAACGTAATTGGATCAATTGAATCTATGACCGTTTTAGAGTTGGCCGACTTAGTCAAAGCCTTGGAAGACAAGTTTGGTGTTGTTGCTGCCCCTGCGGCTGTTGCAGCGCCTGCAGCGCCTGCAGCTGACGCTGGTGCTGAAGAAAAGAAAGATTCAGTTAACGTAGTATTAAAATCCTGTGGTGATAAGAAAATTAAAGTTTTGAAAGCATTGCGTGAGCTAACAGACTTGGGATTGAAAGAAGCCAAAGACATTGTTGATAATCTTCCAAAAACAGTTAAAGAAGGTGTTAACCAAGAGGAAGCTGATAAGATTAAAGCTGTTTTAGAGGCCGAGGGTGGAGAAGTTTCTTTCGAATAAAACTGTTTTAATTTAAATCAATTGGGAGCATTAAATAGTGCAAAAATCTAGAACTCGGACGCCATTACGATCGTCAATCGCGAATGACAAAGAACTAATACCTGGGCTTGTGGAAGTCCAGGTTAATTCGTTTAATAATTTTGTTGCAGAAGGGATTAAAAATGAACTGTTGTCTATTTCGCCAATAGTTTCATCCAATAAAAAAATGACATTTGAATTTTTGGGGACTTACGAATTCAACGAGCCGCAAAAAACGTATTTTGAATGCAAAGATCATGAGACCACCTATAGTGCACCCTTGCGTGCGGATGTGCGATTAATCAATCATGAAACTGGGGAAGTGCAAGAGCAGCGTGTATTTATGGGAGATATCCCAATTATTACGGAATATGGGACTTTTTTGATTAATGGTGCAGAGCGTGTCGTTGTTAGCCAATTTGTGCGTTCGCCGGGGGTCTACTATCGGAAAAAAGTGACCAACACATCGGTTCAGTTTTTTTCATATGTTTCAACTATTGTTACCAATCGTGGGAGTTGGTTGGAGTTCGAACTAGATTACAAAAAGAATTTGATGGTTTGTGTGAATAAAACTCGACGAATACCCATGATGGTATTTTTAAACGCATTAGGATTTTCCACGAAAAATGTGTTAGAAAAAACCAAGAATCATCATTTGGTTGAATATAATATTGCAAATGGGGATGCAGAGCTTCCCGAAGAAGAGGCTTTGATTGAGGTTTATCGTCGGTTGCGACCGGGTGATCCGGTAACTTTAGATGGCGCTCGTATTATGATCAATGGTTTGTTTTTTGATGAGTCTAAGTATGATCTAGGGGATGTGGGGCGCTATAAAATTAATAGCCGATTTGGAACAACCACAGATTCAATGGTCTTAACGCACGAGGACATCTGGAATGTGATTAACGAGCTGTTGGTGTTGGTTGACAAAGGTGAGGGGTTTGATGATATTGATCACTTGGGGAGTCGCCGTGTTCGTGCGGTTGGCGATCAGTTGCAAAAGCAGTTTCGTGTTGGCCTTGTTCGTCTTGAGCGCTTAATTCGAGAGCAAATGGTGTTGAAAGGGGAAGGGCTGACGCCACAAAAATTAATTAATGTTCGTCCGTTGGTTGCGATTATGCGAGAGTTTTTTGGCACATCCCAAATGTCTCAGTTTATGGATCAAATTAATCCGTTGGCTGAAATTGCCCATCGTCGGCGTTTATCTGCCCTGGGCCCAGGTGGTTTGAGCAAAGATCGGGCTGGGTTTGATGTTCGGGATATTCACCCATCGCATTATGGTCGGATTTGTCCAATTGAAACGCCAGAAGGTCCAAATGCCGGCTTAATTGGTCCTTTATCAACGTATGCTCGATTGAATCAATATGGATTTATTGAGACTCCGTATTATCAAGTTGAAAATGCAAAAATTTCAGACACAGTTGAATACTTGTCTGCGGATCAGGAGGATAAGTTTAACGTTGCGCCTTGGGATACCCCCAGTGAAAATGGGGTGTTGTCGGGTGATTCCTGTGTTGTTCGTAAAAATCGCAACATCGCCTATGTGAACGTCAATGAAGTGCATTACATCGGTGTTTCTCCGAAGCAGTTGGTGAGTGTTTCGTGTGGGTTAATTCCATTTCTAGAGCACAACGATGCCAACCGTGCATTGATGGGCGCAAATATGCAACGGCAAGCGGTTCCGTTGATGTTTACAGAATCTCCGTACGTGGGAACGGGTATGGAAAAAGTGGTTGCCCGGGATGCTGGTAGCGGAGTTATTGCTAAAGCTGATGGGGTTGTATCGTATGCTTCGGCTGATACAATCGTTGTGAAAGGCAAGTCAAAATCAGAAACTTATCCCTTGCGAAAGTACCAACGGTCAAATCAAGATACATGTAAAAACCAAAAGCCCATTGTTCGCATTGGGGATTCGGTTAAATCCGGCGATATGATTGCCGATGGGCCGTCGTCATGCAATGCAGAGTTGTCTTTGGGTCGCAATGTGTGCGTGGCCTTTTTAACATGGGATGGGTATAACTTTGAGGATGCGATTGTTGTATCAGAGCGATTGGTTAAAGACGATGTGTTTACGTCGGTTCATATTCATAAATACGAAGTGGATGTTCGTTCAACAAAGTTGGGGCCTGAGGAAATTACTCGAGATATTCCAAATGTTTCAGATTCGGCGTTGAGATACCTGGATGAGGATGGGGTTGTTCGTGTGGGTTCTGTGGTTAAAGCTGGTGACATTTTGGTGGGTAAAATTACGCCGAAAGGAGAAACTGAGCCGCCAGCAGAAGAAAAATTGTTGCGCGCAATCTTTGGGGAAAAAGCTCGGGATGTTCGTGATAGCTCATTGCGTGTATCATCCGGAGAATATGGAAAAGTTGTGGGTGTTAAGGTGTTTTCAAAAGATGACGCATCCAATTTGTCTCCAGGTGTTAATATGGTTGTGCGTATTTATATTGCGCAATCACGAAAAGTATCCATTGGAGATAAGATGGCGGGGCGGCATGGAAATAAAGGGGTTGTGTCGATTGTTCTTCCAGAAGAGGATATGCCCTTTTTGCCGAATGGCCAGCCGGTTGATGTTATTTTAAATCCGTTGGGGGTTCCTTCACGGATGAATGTTGGGCAGTTGTTTGAAACAATGTTGGGATTGTCAGCTCACTTTTTAGAGGAAGCCTATGAAGCTCAGCAGTTTGATGAAGTTGCGGGTAAAGATGAATCCGTGGAACAGGTTGAAAAACGCTTAGAATTAGCGTCAAAACAACCGGGCTGCGATTGGATCAATACTACTGGAAAAATTGAGTTGAGAGACGGGCGTACCGGTATGCCATTAGAGCGTCCGGTGACTGTTGGTTATATGTATATGCTTAAGCTGATTCACTTAGTTGAAGATAAAATACACGCACGATCCACAGGTCCATACTCGTTGGTTACTCAACAGCCATTGGGTGGTAAAGCTCAGTATGGTGGACAACGTTTTGGAGAAATGGAGGTTTGGGCACTTGAGGCATATGGGGCTGCCTATACCTTGCAAGAAATATTAACCTTGAAATCAGACGATTTGGTGGGTCGGACGGAAGCCTATCGATGCTTAATCCAAGGCCTTCCCATGATTGAGCCAGGGGCTCCAGAGTCATTCTGTGTATTAATGAAAGAAATGCGTTCATTGGGCTTGGACGTTCGTATTGTTGGAAAAGATGAAGACGAAATTGACACGCGTTAATTGGGTAAGGAGCTGAAATGATTATTAAAGATCCAAATGATTTTGAAGCATTGGTAATGGGGATCGCGTCTCCGGAACGAATTTTATATTGGTCTTACGGAGAAGTTGAGAAGCCAGAAACAATTAACTATCGAACATTTAAGCCAGAGCGAAAGGGCTTGTTTTGTGAAAAAGTATTTGGCCCAGTTAAAGATTGGGAATGTTCGTGTGGAAAATACCGTCGTATTCGATATCGAGGAATTGTTTGCGAACGGTGTGGGGTTGAAGTTACAAACTCCAAAGTTCGCCGTGAGCGTATGGGGCATATACAGTTAGCGGCTGATGTTGCGCATGTTTGGTTTTTCAAAGGTGGCACAAGCTATATGAGCTTGTTGCTTAACATCAGTGCGCGTAGTTTAGAAGAAGTTATTTATTATGACTCGTATATTGTCACTGAAGTGGATCCGGCACTCGAAGGCATTGTTGCGCTTAAACAAATTTTATCCATTCGTGAGTATGCTGATTTGGTTGAAGAATATCCCAACCAGTTTAAAGCTGAAATGGGGGCCTCTGCAATCAAGAAAATTTTGTCGGACATCGTTCTTGACGAAGAGGTTAAGAAAATTCGGGAACAGTTGAGTGTTGAAAAGGGGCAAAAGCGTTTAAAAATTATTAAGCGATTGCGGATTGTAGAGGCCATGTTAGCGGCCAGTAATCGTCCAGAATGGATGATTCTGGAGGCATTGCCTGTCATGCCACCCGATTTGCGCCCGATGGTTCAATTGGAAGGTGGACGCTTTGCAACATCTGATTTAAATGACTTGTATCGACGTGTTGTAAATCGAAACAATCGGTTAAAGCGGTTACTCATGATTGGGGCTCCGGACATGATTGTTAGCAATGAAAAGCGAATGCTTCAGGAGTCTGTAGACAGCTTAATTGCCAACGGGAAACGTGGGCGTTCAATCAATGGGGCCAATGGGCGCCCATTAAAATCGCTTTCAAGTATTCTTGAGGGTAAACAGGGACGGTTTAGACAGAACTTATTAGGGAAACGGGTAGACTATTCGGGACGTTCCGTTATTGTTGTGGGTCCGAATCTTAAGTTTCATCAGTGTGGCTTGCCGAAAGAAATGGCGGTTGAATTGTTCAAGCCAATGTTGATTCATAAGTTGATTGCTCAAGATAAAGCCTTAAATGTAAAAGCAGCCAAGCGCATGATTGAGCTGCGTGATATTGCCATTTGGGACGTTCTCGAATCGGTTATTGTGGGGTATCCAGTGTTATTAAACCGAGCCCCCACACTGCATCGTTTAGGGATTCAGGCATTTGAGCCGGTCTTGGTAGAGGGAAGCGCAATCCAGGTTCATCCACTCGTTTGTACTGCTTTTAATGCGGACTTCGACGGTGACCAGATGGCCGTTCACGTACCGTTGTCCGTAGAAGCACAAACCGAAACACGGTTGTTAATTATGGCAACCAATAATGTCTTGTCACCGTCAACCGGTCAGGCAATTATTACCCCGAGTCAGGATATGGTTTTGGGCTGTTACTTTTTGACCGTTATTAATAACGAAGAATCATTGGGTGCTGGCAAATATTTTGGTAGTTTTGAAGAAGCCATTCGAGCTTGGGAATCGGGTTATGTAAATATTCAAGCTAAAATTATTTTAAAAGATTGTGGCAACCGATACGAAACATCCGTTGGCCGTATTATTTTTAATCAAGCGATTCGAGACGTATTGGGGCATTATGATATTACCGTTACAGAATTTATCAATGAAACCATTGGTAAAAAACAACTCGGTAATTTGATTTACGACTGGTTTGTAAATTACGGAAATCGGCTAACATCAGCGTTATCCGATCATATTAAAACGATTGGATTTAAATATTCAACCTTGTCGGGTATTTCAATTTCAGTATCCGATCTAAAAATTCCAGGCCATAAGCCAGAGCTGATTGAAAAAGGTCATCAAGATGTTCAGCGTCTATATGATGATTGGCATGCCAATAAAATTACGGAGCGTGAAAAGAATTTGCGTGTTATTGATACATGGCGGGGCGTTACTGCAGAGATATCGGATTCGTTATCCACGGAGTTGGGTTACTTAAACAACGTTTATATTATGGCGAATTCAGGGGCTCGAGGTAACATGGACCAAGTTCGACAGTTATCGGGTATGAGAGGACTGATGTCAGACTCCCAAGGTCGTATTTTAGAAATTCCAATTACGTCCAACTTTAAAGAAGGATTGCGTCTGACAGAGTACTTTAATGCTTGTTACGGAGCCCGTAAAGGATTGGTTGATACGGCTTTGCGTACGGCAGACTCTGGGTATTTAACACGACGATTGGTTGACGTTGTTCAAGATGTTATCGTCACTATTGAGGATTGTGGGACGAAGCAATCGGTATATTTATCCAAGATTGTTGATGATCAAGGTGAGTTGATCGTATCGCTAGAAGAACAAATTTATGGTCGTGTGTTAGCCGAAGATGTTGTGGATTCAAACCAAAAAGTAGTGGTTGAAAAAGGACAGCTTATTGATCGAGGTATTTCTCAGACGATTGCTGAGGTGAACCCAAGCTCAGTTGCTGTTCGCCATGTGTATCGATGCGATGCCGAATCGGGTGTTTGTCAGAAGTGTTATGGTATGGATCTGGCGCGTATTCGAATGGTTTCAGTTGGAGAAGCTGTTGGTATTATAGCGGCCCAGTCAATCGGTGAGCCGGGTACCCAGTTGACCATGAGAACGTTCCATACCGGGGGGGTAGACTTGAGAAAAGCGTCTCGAGTTGAAATTAAATCCAATGTGTCTGGAACCATTTCATTTAGTGATACTTTGCTGATTCAGCGAGTGCAGGAAGATGCAGATACGGTCAATTGGATTGCAACCAATTCAGGGACAATATCCGTCACATCAAAAAGCAAGAAGCCCACAGTGTATGAGATTAAATCCGGAACACGGCTCCATGTTAAACCGGATGATACGGTTAAAAAAGATGATGTTCTAGCTGTATCGGATAACATGTACAATTATGTATTTGCTCAAGGGGATGGGGAAGTGTATAAGTTTGACGTGGACGTGAACCAAATTAAGTCTAAAGAAAAAGGGTTGTCCGCTAAGCGTGCTGTTGCAGACGGTGAAGTGTATATTGTCAACCGAAAAGACTGCGAAACGTATGTTGTCCCAGCGAAGACACAGGTCTCAATTGAAGCGGGTCAAATGGTTAAAATGAATCAGCAACTTAGCACAAAAGTTGTGGTGAAATCAGAAGGGCTTGTGTTGTCTGTAACTCCTGTGAATAACGATATTCAGATTGTGGTTGCTGCAGCGAGTACATACCGAATTATTAAAGGAAGCTTGTTGTTTGTGGATAAAGGTGATCAAATTCGAACAGGTGATGCCTTGTTTCGAGAGTTTTCAACGGACAGTGAAGCCTCAAAAACAACGGATATCGTTCAAGGGTTGCCTCGGGTTGAAGAGCTGTTTGAAGCCCGTTCGCCCAAAGTGTCCGCGGTTATTAGCCCATTTGATGGGGTTGTTGATATTCAAGAGCGTGAATTTGTGCGTGTTTTGTTGGTTAAAAATGATGCGGATTCAAAGTCATTTAAATTATCACCCTCTATGCGTTTGAAAGTTTTCTCTGGTCAGCGAGTTACAAAAGGCATGTTGCTAACGGAAGGTGTTATCGATCCCAAAAATTTGATGGAAGTGTCCGGTGCTTACGAGACACAATTGTATCTGACAAAAGAGATTCAGTTGGTATACCGATCTCAGGGCGTTGCGATTAACTCTAAGCATATAGAGATTATTGTTCGCCAAATGACTCGAAAAGCTCGAATTTTAGATATGGGCGATAGTATGCTATTGCCCAACGAGTTGATTGATGTGGATGATCTTAAGCGCATTAATACGGCCCTGGAAAAAGAAGGGAAGCGCCCGGCTCAGGTTAAAGAAGAGTTGTTGGGTATTACCAATGCATCCTTAAAAACAAAAAGCTTTATGTCAGCAGCATCTTTCCAAGAAACCGTTCGAATGTTGGCAGAAACAGCCGTCGAAGGTAAGCGGGATGAGTTGGAAGGATTAAAAGAATGTGTGATTATTGGCCGACGCATTCCGGCTGGACCAGCATCTACATATTATGATCATGTTCAGTTGTCCCAAAAATGATAGTTTTGATAATATATAACATATAAGTTAAATTTAGGAGAAGAAAAATATGCCAACAACAAACCAGTTAATTCGAAAAAAGCGACAACGAAAACGACCGCGCTTGGATCAAGCGCAGTCTCCCCTTAAAGGATCCCCGCAGCGACGCGGTGTTTGTGTCATTGTTAAAACACAAACGCCTAAAAAACCGAACTCAGCCCTTCGCCGGGTTGCCCGTGTGCGGTTAACGTCTGGCTTTGAGGTCACTGCTTCAATTCCGGGTGAAGGACATAAAGTGCAAGAGCACTCGATTGTATTGGTACGTAAAGGACGGCGCCCAGATCTTCCGGGTGTTAATTATACGGTGATTCGTGGAACAGCGGATTGTGATGGTGTCGAAGGTCGGCGTCGTGGACGTTCCAGATATGGGGCGAAACGGCCAAAGAAAGCGTAAGGAGAAACAGTGTCTAGAAGAAAACGAGATTTAACACGGTCTATTTTGCCAGATGCAAAATATGGCTCTATTGATATGGCGCGATTTATTAATAAATTAATGCGTGATGGAAAAAAACAGTTGGCAGAGCGAATTTTTTATAATGCCGTTCAGCAACTTGCTGAAAAAACTACCAAAGATCCGCTGGAGTCTTTTGATGAAGCATTAAATAATATTGTTCCTGTTATGGAAGTTAAATCTCGTCGAGTGGGTGGTTCAACGTACCAAGTGCCGGTATCGGTGGCGCCCAAACGTGGGAAAGCATTGGCTATGCGTTGGATTATAGCTGCTGCGGATGCAAAAAATGGTGACATGCAAACATCGTTGGCCAATGAGCTATTTGATGCATTTAATAAAGTGGGTGTTAGTTATAAGAAGCGTGAAGACGTGCATAAGATGGCTGAATCAAACAAAGCCTTTTCGCATTTTGGGTGGTAATCTGTTATGTCAAATAGCGAACAATTAAAAAATCTTCGAAATATTGGTATTGCGGCCCATATTGATGCCGGAAAAACAACTCTGACTGAGCGTATTTTGTTTTATACGGGTCGTTCACACAAAATTGGTGAAGTCCATGATGGGGAAGCTATTATGGATTGGATGGTTCAGGAGCAAGAGCGGGGAATTACAATTACTTCTGCGGCGACTACCTGTTCATGGAAAGATACCAATATTAACATTATTGACACGCCGGGTCACGTGGATTTTACCGTCGAAGTTGAGCGATCATTGCGTGTTTTAGATGGCATGGTTGCCGTGTTTTGTTCCGTTGCTGGTGTGCAACCTCAAACGGAAACCGTATGGCGTCAGTCTGTTAAATATGGGGTTCCAAAAATCGCATTTATCAACAAGATGGATCGAACAGGGGCTAATTTTGACCGATGTGTGTCTATGATTGAAGACCGATTGATG
>JAQCBC010000011.1 GCA_027621615.1 bacterium | reverse complement strand
CAAATCCATTTTATTGGTCACCCCCAAATCGGGACGGACCCATCAAATTCGTGCGCATTTGGCCCACAAACACCACCCACTCATCGGAGATGGGCTGTATGGCAAACCCAGCAAGCATTATCCCGGGCACTTGCTACAGGCTAACTATCTTGAATTCACCCACCCTACAACCCAACACCGACTCGCCTTTGAGCTCAATGCCCCGGCGTGGGCAGCGTATTAAACAACGCATCCCGGCGATGCTTCGCCGCCGAGAGCCAATTTAGGACTTGATCCGGATCGGTTTTGAGCATCGTTAACACATGGTCTAGCTCATCCCGAATACCCTGCAACCCAGTCGCAATGGCTGCCGTGTTTTCCCGGCACACATCCACCCCCCAAGCGGGGTCATGCGCAGCCACACGGGTTGTATCCCGCAAGCCCGGGCCAACCACTGGGTCTACCGCATAGCCATGGGTTGCCCGGATTGTCAGGCAGGCCATTAAATACGGAATATGCGAGGTTACCGCCACCCCGTTGTCGTGGTCTTGCGCCTCCATCAAAATGGGCTGCATCGCCATGCCCGCAATCCACTGCATAAAGATCGGTACTTCTGGGCTGTCGGGTACTTGAGGGACCACCACATACTGACCCCCATCCAAGATCTGTGGCGCAGCATGCGCCACCCCCATTTTTTCAGACCCCATCATGGGATGCCCTCCAATATACGTTTGATTGGCCTTCACAGACAGTCCCATCAAGGGCGCTTTCACACTGGCAATGTCAGACAAAACCACCGGGCCTTGACTGTGATCCGATACCGCCAACACCGCCGCCCGAACTTGTGCAATCGGGGTGCACACAATGGCCAAATCCAAGTCTGTTGGCAAGTCCGCAATCTCCGATACGGCTTGACTCACCCAGCCCCGATCACAGGCGTATTGCCGTGTCTCAGGATCCGGATCCACCCCGTATCGCTCTGTATCGGGATACTGCTGGGCAATCCGCGCCGCTAAAGACCCCCCCATAACACCCATCCCAATAATGCCAATGCGCTTATACATTGTGATCGGGCCGCAATTGCTTTGCGTCACCCAAATACACGTGCTGAATGGCCGATTGGGGAACCACTGTATTCACATGCACCAAAATTCGAATGCATCGAGCCAACCCCCCCGGCACATCAATTTCGTTCAAGCAAAGCAATGGGGTATGTGCCAAACCCATTGCACGGGCCGCTGCCGCTGGAAACGCCGCATTTAAATCCGGGGTAACTGAAAAAAAGACTGAGGCAATATCCGAAATAACCACTGAATTTTCTTTTAAGATTGCCGATAAACAGTCTGTGGTTGCCGATAAAATGTCTGAGTCGGTATTGGCCGCACACACAATGGCACCCCGAATCCCTCTTACAGGCATTGCATAATCTCCGTCGCTATTGCCGAAACAATCATAGCTTCATTATACGACTGGCCGGTCTCTTGCCGCAATGACGTGGCCACATGCCGAGCATCCGTCACCACGGACTCTTGGTTAATATTGAGCCCCACCCCGATGAATAGCATTCGTGTACCGGGGTCCTCGGTTCCCAAGGATTCGCACAACACCCCCCCCAGTTTGCGACCCCCAACCATAAGGTCGTTGGGCTGCTTGACCCATGCCCGAACATACCCGTCTAGGACGGATTGGCACGCGGTTGCAACCCGTTCCGGCACTTGGGTAGGCGCATGCATTAACCGAGCTGTGGGAACCGATTGCATCACCGTCATATAAATCCCCCCCAACGCGGATACCCACGGCCGGCCCTGTTGCCCAACCCCGTGAGTTTGCTGACGCGCCCAAATAACCAGGCCCGACGCCTCTAAACCGTATTGATCCAAACATCGCCGAGCCTGCAACTGCGTGGAATCCACCGATGGCAACACCCAATAGCGCATTTACACGTCCGCGCGTGCGGCCGCATGAACCGCCGCTGGGTTTACCCCCAGCCGATCTTCTGCCAAGGTGCAAATTCGATCCACAATCGACAGATTGGCCAATGAAAAAAACGTGGTCCGATCGTGAGCGCTTTGATACTGATACATATTAAACTCTGCATCATCCAACACCGATGGGTCCATCTGAATCAATTGGTAGAACCACGGCTTAATCGACTTCCGAAACCAAAATTCAGCATAATAGTCTCGGTACCATGTTCGCCGATGCCATCCCCGATGCTGACACTGATTGCGCAACACAACAATGCGATGGGATACGACCGCATCAAACTGTTGGCCAATATCCGGACCATACGCCCATGAAAACGCCCGCAAGTCCGCATACCGATCTGAAATACATTGAATGGTATCCGTGTAAACAGTAAAAAACGCATCCAGTTGATGCGGATCCAAGGCGTTAATTTCAGACACCCCGCCCTGAATATATTGGGCCAACCAATCGTCATTATTGGGGTAAAATAAATACCCCACATCAATGGGCAACAACGCCCCCTCGTCGGATACAATATAATTATTCCCATGCCGATCCCCACGCCCAAACACATCCCCCAAGGCCGCCTGTCTGGCCAAACCAACAACATGGCTGGTATGCGCTGCGTGACCGGACACCCCCAGCCCATGCAAAGTGGTGCTCCCCAAGTAATCCGACACCCGCCAGTCCATCCCCCTCGCACGGTAGCATTGGGTCTGATAGGTTGGCCACCCCAATTGGTCTAAAATTGCGATAAAATAACTGTGGTAACACGCCGATTCAGGCTTCACCGTCACGATTCGGGTCGTCTCTGTCTGACGATAGTGCAGTTGATACACCGACTGGCTGGCCCCAATGTCATACGCATCCACCAAATCCCCGCCCCCCGCAAAATTAGTGATGCTCCCCCAAATCTCCGCAGATTTTAATTTGCGTTGCACCAAATCACACCGATAATCCAAATCATTAAACAACTGACGCCGCAATCGGCAATGAATATCCCCATACAGGCTACCGGGCTTTCGCTGAAACGCCAAGCTAAATTGGGTGTCCGTTTGGCAATATTCCTGAAAATCTTCCGAAGCAATCGGCCAGACATGGTCCGGATGGCTGACAGCAGAAAATGCCGTGAGTGTGTCAGGAACTGTGGATAATGACACGGCACCGATCCTGCAACACAGACATCGGGTACACACTTAGCAATGTGGTTAAATCTGGGCCCGATACCTCCCCAGATACCGCCAACCGAACCGTTTTAAATACCAATCCAGTTGGCATGTTTAATGCCTTCACAACCCCCATTAAGGCGGATTTTATAGCAGTTTTATCCGACACCTCACTCAAAGACCCCAATGCGTCATACACAGCGGCTAATAGTGTTTTTTGCGCATCGGTCCACACAGTATCGCTCAACTGCTCCTGACGCTGGGCATCCGTTCGAGCATAAACGGCCAACACGGTATTAATTTGATCCAACCGATCCACACTGTCCCGTACCGAATCAAACACACGATCCAAGGCATCGTCGGAAATCTGGTTGGCAATGTCCGCCATCAAGGCCGGGTCCAAAAACGGTGCCACAGCCGATCGAAAATCAGCCAAACTTAATTGCTTAATATACTGCTTATTCATCCAAGTCAATTTTTGGGTATCAAAAATAGCCCCAGCTTTATGAATGCGCTCCAAGGAAAATTGGCGAACCATGTCCGCCACCGGTTGAACCTCCTGGCCATCCGGCGCCGACCAGCCCAACAAAGCCAAATAATTCACAATAGCAGCGGGTAAAAACCCCTGCGCTTGGTAATCTGTAATGGACGTTGCCCCATGCCGTTTGGATAATTTTGTGCGATCCGGGCCCAAAATAATGGGGAAATGCCCAAAGGTAGGCATCGACTGACCGGCTGGCAACAACGCTTGAAACAACAAAATATGCTTGGGCGTATTGGAAATATGATCTTCCCCACGCAACACATGGGTGATGCCCATGGCGATATCATCAGCAACAACGGCAAAATGATAACTCGGTAGTCCGTCAGACTTGGCCAAAATAAAATCCGATAATAAGGCCAAATCAAAGGTAATCGAGCCCCGGACTGCGTCCTCAAAGGTTAAGTCGCCCGACTCTGGAACTGCAAATCGAATGGTATACGGCACCCCCGATGCCAATCGCGCTTGAATCTCGGCTTCGGATAAGTGCCGGCATTTGCGCGAGTACTGATATGGGCGTTTGGCTGCATCAGCGGCGGCTTTTTCGGCTTCTAACTCCGATTCAGTGCAAAAACACCGATACGCATGCCCCGAGTCCAGCACCTGGTGAATGCCATCGTGATACGACCGTTCCGATTGTCGGTACGGCCCGCAAGCCCCATTGGAATCCGGCCCCTCATCGTAGTTCAACCCCACCCAAGCCATTCCAGCCATAATATTGGCTTCAAATTCTGGCGTAGACCGCGCCTTGTCTGTGTCTTCAATGCGGACAATATAAGTCGCCCCGTGTCGCTGGGCAAATAACCAATTAAACAGGGCTGTTCGCAATGAGCCAATATGCAAATTGCCGGTTGGAGACGGCGCAAACCGAACCCGCATTACTGCGACTCCGATCGAATTTTATTTAATGCAGATCCGGCCTGAAACCAAGCAATTTGATTGGCATTGTACGTATGATTAACGCGAATAGATTCCGCGGTTCCATCGGCGTGATGCACGACCATCGTTAGCGGTTGATCCGGGGATAATTGGGTAACCCCTTGAATGGAGATCCGATCCATTTCTTGCACCCGATTGTAATCATCGGGGTTGGCAAATGTCAGCGCTAACACCCCTTGTTTTTTCAAATTGGTTTCATGAATTCGAGCAAAGGACCGAACCACAACCACCTGAACACCCAAAAAGCGGGCTTCCATGGCCGCATGTTCCCGAGAGCTGCCCTCGCCATAGTTCTCATCCCCAATCACAACCAAGCCCACCCCCAATTGCTGATACTGCCGGGCAGTATCTGGCACCGGGCCATACTCTCCGGTCACGGCATTTAGAACGGCATTCGTTTCCCCAGTAAAGCGATTGGTTGCCCCGATTAAAAAGTTGTCTGAAATATTTTCCAAATGGCCACGATACACCAGCCAAGGCCCGGCCATTGAAATGTGATCGGTGGTGCATTTGCCTGACGCTTGAATCAGCAACCGCAATTGGGTAAAGTCAGCGCCATCCCATGCTGGAAAGGGGGTTAAGACTTGCAATCGTTTGGACGCTGGGTCAATGGTTACCGGCTGGGTCAAGTCATTGGACGGGGCTTGATAGCCATAGGTATTGTCTGTAAAGCCCGATTTTGGAAAAATATCCCCCGATGGAGCCGGCAAGTGAATGGCATCCCCCGACGGCGTGGTTAACGTATCCGTAGCTGGATTAAACGTGAGGCGCCCCCCCAAGACCATGGCCGTGACCATCTCGGGCGAAGACACGAAGGCATGTGTTAACGGGTTCCCATCGTTGCGCTTGGCAAAATTGCGGTTAAACGATGTAATAATCGAATTTTTTTCTGTCGCATCGTGGCGTTTCCATTGGCCAATACAAGGGCCACAGGCATTCGCCAATACAACAGCTCCCATTTGTCGAAACGTATCCAACAAGCCATCGCGTTCCGCCGTTGCGCGAATCATTTCTGAACCGGGGGTAATAGTAAATTCACACTGAGCCTTAAGCCCAGCATCCACCGCAGCCTTGGCCACTCGATGGGCACGGCTTAAATCTTCATACGATGAATTGGTGCACGAGCCCACCAACCCCACAGACAACGCCTCTGGATACGCATTGGCCGTCACAGCATCGGCAAATTTAGACAACGGCCAGGCTAAATCGGGCGTAAAGGGGCCGTTAATATGGGGCTCTAATGTGGACAAATTAATTTCAATGACTTGATCATAGTACTGATCTGGGTTGTCTAGCACCGCTGGATCCGGCTTAAAATACTGTTGGTATTGAGCAGCCAACTTGGCAATTGGCGCCCGATTGGTTTGGGTCAAATAATCGGCCATTGAGGCATCAAACGGGAAGACGGATGTGGTTGCCCCAATTTCAGCACCCATGTTGCAAATGGTGCCTTTCCCGGTGCAAGACAGCGATTCAGCCCCAGGGCCAAAGTATTCAATAACGGCGTTGGTCCCGCCCTTCGCCGTTAACAAACCCGCCAAGTACAAAATAACATCTTTGGGACTGGTCCAGGATTCAGACGGAAACTGGCCCGTTAAATGAACCCCAATAATTTTAGGAAATTTTAACTCCCAGGGTAACCCCGTCATCACATCCACGGCGTCCGCACCGCCAACACCCACGGCAAACATGCCCAAGCCGCCCGCATTCACGGTATGGCTATCAGTACCAATCATCACCCCCCCCGGAAAGGCATAATTTTCCAACACCACTTGGTGAATAATCCCGGCCCCAGGCCGCCAAAACCCAATGCCATAGCGATCCGATACCTGCTCCAGAAACTGATACACTTCCCGATTGGACTCTATGGCACGCTGTAGATCGGCTTGCGCACCATGCTCAGCTAAAATCAAATGATCGCAATGGACTGTGGTTGGCACCGCCGTTTGCGCACGGCCGGATTGCATAAATTGCAACAACGCCATTTGTGCCGTGGCGTCTTGCATACAGACCCGATCCGGATTTAGATCAATATACCCCTGTTTAACGGCCGCCAACTCGGTACCCGATACCGCGTGGCTAATTAATAATTTTTCAGTCAGCGTTAGGGGCTGCTCAATTGCATCCAACACCTGCTTTAAACGGTCATAAAGTGAAGCGATCGCATCCAGTTGCACTAACATAGCTTTATTTTACCAAACTACAGGGTTTTCTCAACTGCTTCCACCAAGGTATCGGACAACGGCTTCACCCGGGACCCAAATCGAGCCACAACTGCTCCGTTGCGATCCACTAAAATCTTATTAAAATTCCACGATATATTGCCCGACAAATCCGGATTTGATTGGGTTAAATAGTGGTACAGCGGATGCATCCATCGGCCACGTACCGGTACTTTTTCAGTCATGGGAAATGAAACGCCGTAATTTAGCGAACAAAACTCAGCAATTGATTGGGCGCTGCCGGGTTCTTGATTGGCAAAACTGTTGCTGGGTACGCCCACAACCACGAGCCCTTGGTCTTTATATTGATCATACAAGGTTTGCAAGCCTTCGTATTGATACGTAAAGCCACACTTGCTCGCTACATTGACAAATAAAATCGGTTTGCCTTGCACCGATTCCCACTCCCACGTGGAACCCGATAACGTGTTAATGTTAATGCTATACAAATCCGCAGCGACCGATGGAATATCCGCTGTATCGGCGTACAAGCGATCTCGGCCCAGCCATAAACCAAGCCCCAACCCCAAACAAAGACCCACTAAAACAGTTCGCATAAAGAGTCTCCTTGGTCATGTGCCATTATTTGGAGCGGGATACCAGGTTCGAACTGGCGACCTTTTGCTTGGCAAGCAAACGCTCTACCAACTGAGCTAATCCCGCACATATTGCTTAGCTTACCACGATTACGGCTAAATCGTGAAGCCCAACTATTCGGAGTCCGAGACCAGACTTGCGGCGGCATCCGCGTCGGCTTTCAACGCCGCTTGCAAATCCTGCCGCTGTTGATCCACTGCTTTAAACTTAGCCACCATGCCCGCTTCAGTATAGGCATCGGCCAAGGCATCCAGCGTGTTCAAATCCGTTTTGCCCAAGTCCAAGGCTTTGGCATACGCCGCTTTCATTTTGGTGCGTTGGCCTTGCTCAGCGTAATACTGGCCTTGGCCCACATACACCGATGGCCATGGGCTCGTCTCCTGCATTAAATCGGCTTTCAAACCGGCTTTTTCCCATTCGGATTCAGCCAAATCATGCTGATCTTTTTCAGCATACAACTTGGCCAAAAAATAATGCGGAATGGGGGAATCCGGATCTTGGGATATACTCGCTTCAAACCCTTGAATGGCATCGGTATACACCCCAGTTTTGATTGCATGCACCCCTTTGAGCAGTGTGTTAACAATAATCAAGGGGCTGTCACCCGCCACATCCACCAACAACTGGTTTTTATTATATTGAGCCCGAGCTTGAGCCACAGTTTGGCGTTCAGAAGCAAACGCATCAGGCTCGATCACTTTAGTGGGTCGACTGTCCTCTACCTTGATTAAATGCCATCCAAACTGAGTCTTCACCGGCTCAGACAATGCCCCTTTATCCAGGGCATACGCTGCATCTGCAAAGGGCGCCACCACGCTGTGATACCGTATCCAGCCCAAATCACCCCCTTTTTGTGCATTGCTCGGGTCAGCCGAATATTGACTGGCCGCTTGGGTAAAGGACAAATTGCCCCGCAAAATATCATCCCGAATGGTTTCAGTTTGAGACCTGGCCTCGTCTGGCTGATCCGGATTAATGGGAATTAAAATATGGCTGGCCAACAACTCCGTGTAATAATTGATGATGTCCTGATCACTAATCGAAACCTGATTTAATGTTTTTTGTATTTTTTGAACCCGAATATTGTCTTCCAGACGGACTTTGTAAGCCTCGTAATTCAAGCCATTGTCCGCCAACTTTTTGCGCAACTCGGACTTGCGGGTAATCCCCAATCCGCGCATCACTTGCTGCAAATACGACTGATATTCAGAGCGCCCCACCTCCAAATCCGTGGCGTGCGCATGCTGCAACAATATTGAAAACTCCATGGCGCGTTGAAACGCATAGTAATAACGCTCCATAAGCATTTCCGGGGTTGGCTTTCGATGTTGGTCGGATTCCATAGACGCTGTTTGAACCTCTGAAAAAAAACCATAAAACTTTTGCCCCGATACCGGAATGCTGCCGACTAATGCAACGTAATCGGTGGACAGTTCTGGGCTGGATGTGCTGGCCGATCGGCTGCTACCCCCACCGCCCCAAAACGTTCCCGCAAACATCGTTAACGCAAACGCAATAACAATACTCCACCCAATCCATTTAATATTGTTTCGAAATAGTGCTAGCATAATTTATTCCAGTGTCCGGCTAATGGATATATAAGCACCCATAACACCAAGCACTGTCCCTATTATAAACAAACCGGCATAAATCCACCATAGTATTGGGGAATTAAAAATCAGTGGCATAAACGGAAACTGCTGCTGAATGTATTTAGCCACCGCATCATAACTAAACTTGAGCATCACAACCGAGACGGTCGAGCCCACAACGCCCAGCACAAAGCCTTCAATCACAAATGGCCATCGAATAAACCAACGGGTAGCGCCCACCAATTGCATAATTTCGACCTCATTATGCCGGGCCATAATCGTCAAGCGAATCGTGTTCACAATAATCATCAACGTAGCCAATAGCAACAACGCATTAAACCCCCAACCACTGATGCGCAACCATTTGGATAACAGCTGGATGCGCTCCGTAATATAACCGCCATAGACAATATCGTCCACAACGGTGGTATAGGTTTCCAATTTGGACACCATGGCTTGGATCTTGGTTTGATCGGTTACACGAATAATCATCGTGTCGGGTAGCGGGTTTTTATCAATATAGCGGGTTAACTGCGTCCCCGAATATTGCTGCTTTAGGGTTTCCCATGCAACCGCTTTGTCCACAAATTCAACCTCGCGAACGGTATCGAACCCCTGAACCACCGTATGAAAATCACGCTTATCCCGGCGGGTAATATCATCCCGAAAAAACACCCGAATTTCCAATCGAGACACAAAAAAATCAGCCAAATTATTAACATTCACAGTAAACAACAGAAAAAACCCAAGCACGAGCATGGACACCGCCAAGGTACAGAGGGACAGCACCGTCATTAATCCCGATCGACGCAATCCAATCGCCGCCTCACGAATAAAAAAGAATAAACTAGGCATAATGCCCCATAATCGTATCACTCACGACACTGCCATTCATAAGTCGAACCACCCGACGACGCATTTTATTCACAATACGCCAATCGTGAGTAGCCACAATAATGGTTGTTTTCCGTTGATTGATTTTTCCCAATAATTGCATAATATCCCAGGCTGTATCGGGATCTAAGTTGCCCGTGGGCTCATCCGCCAATAAAATCCGGGGCTGATGCACAATTGCCCGAGCAATACAAATCCGCTGTTGCTCACCACCCGATAATGCGCGTGGATAATCATGCGCTTTGTTGGTCAACCCCACCAAGTCCAACACTTGATGTACCAACTGATGAATCCGCCGACGTTTATAGTGCAGCACCTGCAAAACAAACGCAATATTCTCATACACCGTACGCTTGGGCAACAACTTATAGTCTTGGAAAATCATGCCCACATCCCGTCTTAAAACAGGCAATTGATCCGCCAGCAATCGGGTTAATTCATAGGCTAAGACCTGTGCCCGACCCGAGGACGGACGCTCACGGCCATGCAAAACATTAAACAGCGTTGTCTTTCCAGACCCCGATGGACCCACTAAAAAAACAAACTCGCCTTGATCAATGGCCAAAGAAACATCGTTCAGGCCATAACAATCATTGTCATAGAGTTTAGACAACGATTGGATCGCAATCACACCGTTACCGAAGTTGATCCGCGCGCATGGACCACTGACTAATATCTTGAAACAGCACCATCAGCATCACCGCCAACAAAATAGCCATGCCCGCTTGGTTAATGCGACGCTCCCAAACAACACTTAATCGCTTATTTCGGATCGTTTCAATCCCCAACAACAACAAATGCCCCCCATCCAATACGGGAAACGGAAACAAATTAAAAACCCCTAATGCGACGCTAATCATGGCCACCATCGCCAACAACTGCGCCCCTAATTTTTGAGCCCCCACCACTTGTACAATCCCCACAGGCCCCATAAGATCCCGAAATTGAACATCTTGTGCTATTAGCAATTGGATCGTATTCAGCGTTGACCCAACGCTCGCCCCGGTCATCTTAGCGCCATCAAGAACCCCTTTCCATAGCGTCGTCGGCGCATACTCAATGCCAAACGACACCCCTATTTTATATCCATCGCCCGATTCAACTGGCTGCACCGACAATAATTTGACATCCCCATCCCGCTGAATCGTCAGCAATACCGGATGCCCAGCGGACAATTCAATACGCTCAATAATATCCGATCGAACCGCTGTCACAGCGATGCCATCCACTTCAAGAATGCGATCCCCCGTTTGAATACCCACCGAATCGGCTGGCATATCCGCAGATACCGCCGACACAACCGGTTGCAACACGGGCGTCCCGGTGGTGATATACACCACTGAAAACAAACCAAAGGCAACCAGTATATTCATGGCTGAACCGGCCACCAAAATTAACGCACGTCCCCACCGTTTCTGGTCATAAAACAAACCCTCGTTTATAGGACTATCCGTCTCATCCGCTTCATCCATGCCTGCCACTCGGACAAACCCCCCAATGGGCAATAATCGAAATGTATACACAGTCCGAGCGCCTCGGTATTTCGCAATGACCGGGCCCATACCTACTGCAAATTCATGAACCCCCACCCCCACATAACGCGCCGCCCAAAAATGCCCCAACTCATGCATGACAATAATAAAATTAATCCCCAACAGGGCAATTAAAATGCTCATGCTGGCTCTACACAGTGGGTATGCTGTTCAATCGCAGCCACCACGGCATCAACCGTAAAGCCCAGTTTTGATCGCAATTGATCCGCCGTGCCACTGTAGCCAAATTGGTTGACCCCAATCACCAAGCCATCGTGTCCCACATAGGCATGCCACCCAAAGGAAACACCCGCTTCGATCGCTACCCTTGTCCCCGCCGTTCGCGGCAATACCGAGGCCCGATACGCCGCTGATTGCTGATTAAACAACTCAAAACACGGTAAACTAACCACCCGCACACGTTGCCCGTTGGCTTCCAATCGAGCCATCACATCCACCGCCAAACCAACTTCCGACCCCGTAGCACACAAAACACAA